>JANLQV010000075.1:0-3396 GCA_031368025.1 Sphingomonadales bacterium
CCGGCCTCCCATGGCAGTCTGTCCATGACGGCGAACGTTTCGTTCATGAGCCGCTTCGGCTTTCCGTCTGCATCGAAGCGCCGCGTGAAGCGATGAATGAAATCCTTGAACGCCATCTGGACGTACGTGCGCTCTTCGACAATCGCTGGCTTCACCTGTTCGCGCTCGACGATGCGGGGCGGATAGCTTGGCGATACACAGGCGATCTGGAGTGGACACCGATCATCGAGGCACAGGCTTCAAACGCTCTCCCTGAAATGGCGGCCTGACCCATGGGGCCGGTGGCAACTGGCGTGGCGCAGCCATCGAGAATTTCGCGTTCTGGCGCTTGGAATCAGAGGCGATCCATATCCCGCGAGAGGCGGTCGCAGAGGCACTTGATCCTGTGATGCTGTTCTCGGCGGGCAAGGACAGCACCGTGATGGCGCATCTGGCCTTGCGGGCATTCTATCCCGGCAAGCCGCCATTTCCCTTGTTGCACATCGACTCGACCTGGGAATTCAGATCGCTCCTGGCGTTTCGCGATGCCTTCGCACGCGAGCACGGGTTTGATCTGATCGTCCGGGCCAATGAAAAAGGGCGTGCCGCAGGCCTCAACCCTTTTGATCACGGCGAACGCTTTACGTCTGCGATGCGCACCGAACCCCTTAGGGCAGCGCTCGATCAGGGTGGCTATGACGTCATTTTCGGAGGTGCCCGGCGCGATGAGGAAAAATCCCGCGCCATGGAGCGCGTATTTTCGATTTGTCGTGCCGGTCATGGCCGGGATCCAAGGCAGCAACGGCCAGAGCTTTGAAGCGGGAGGAAATGGTGCGCGAATTGAGGCAAGTGACCGAGATCACGCTAGCGGCGGCAGATGCCGAAATCGCATGGGTGTTGGAGCATCCGCACATGAGCGATTGGCTGAAACAAGCGCTTCTAACGGCAGACCGGCTCAATCCGATCGCGCTGCAGAACGATGTGGAGATGCTCAAGCATTTGGTCGTTGCTAGATGCCACGCCCGGATTGAGGCTGCGATGGGCTCGGCTCACGTTGACTAGCTAGACGGCTGGTTGGGTAAGTTTCGTTTCTGAAGCCGCCAGTTGGCAGTCGGCCTAGACTTGCTCGTTCCTCGTCCGATCTCCTCAGCCCTGCGAGTGCCCGGTTCATCCGAAGCCCGGCGTTCAGTATCACGTTCGCGAAAGACAGCTTCGTCACAATTGCCGGCTATCCGGAGGGAACGAAAGAATTGCTGCCGGTCGGAACGTCCGTGGGTCCGGGTGAGGGCGGAATCCGGCAGCAGCTCAAAGTGCTTTCGATAGGAAGTCCCCCAGGCCAGATCTTGCGGCCCTTTGAGTGGTCATTGGGTTGCTCCACCAAGCCATCGCTTTTAGAACATTAAGCCACTGAATATAGTGGAATTATGGCAAACGCTCCAAGGTCTTCGTAATGACGGGGGCAAAGGTTTGAAGCCTCTAAGCGGCACCAACCCTTTCACAATCCTTCGATTCAGAAATTCATCGGCGGCTCGGGGACGCTTGGCTCTCAAAAAGCCGCCGAGCTAATGGGCAATGGTATTGACCCACTGCTGATTGCGGCATTCGCCGGGGTTGAGGCGGGAGGTAAGAGTGGTTTCGGTTCCGACGTACTGTCTAGCAATGCGGGTAGGGTGCTCCTGGCCGATACCCAAACGCTTGTTCCGCCGGCAAAGTCTTGAGTTGTCACTGACCGACCTTGTGACCCGTCGACTTTAACGCGGAACCGCCGCCCGTAATGCAACGCACCCTAATTCCAGCGTTCGCTCAACTGCAGCAGGGCGATGGCCGCCTTGGCCGCTTCGCCGCCTTTGTCTTTTTGCGCCGGATCGGCCCGGATGAGGGCCTGGTCTTCGTTTTCGACCGTCAGGATGCCGTTGCCGATCGCGATGCCATCCATCGTCAGCGCCATGATCCCGCGCGCGCTTTCGCCCGCGACGATTTCAAAATGGTACGTTTCACCGCGGATCACCACGCCGATCGCGATATAGCCATCGTAAATGCCCGGCTGGTCCGCCAGCGCAATTGCACCGGGTATTTCCAGCGCGCCGGGTACCGTCACGACATCGCACGAATGACCGGCGGTCGTGATCGCCGCCTTGGCACCGGCAATCAGCATATCGTTGAGGTGGTCGTAAAAGCGTGCTTCGACGATCAGGAACTTGGCCATGGGTAATCAGTCCTCGCTGAACGGCCTCTCGCCGACAATGTTGAGTCCGTAACCCTCGATGGCCACGATGTTGCGATGCGCGTTGGTCAGCAGCACCATTTCATGCACATTGAGATCGGCCAGGATCTGCGCGCCGATGCCGTAATTGCGCAAATCCATCTCGCCCTTTGTGCCGCCGGATACTTCGTTGGTCAGATGGGCCGGATCCCTCGGCATCAGCAACACGATCAATCCCGCACCCGCCTTGCCGATTTCGTCCATCGATCGCTGGAGAATGCGCTTGCGCGGGCCCGGGGCACCCAGCACGTCCGACAGGATCGAAATGCCGTGCATGCGCACCAGTGTCGGTCGATCGGGCCTGATCACGCCCTTTTGCAGCACGAGATGGATCGATCCATCGACCTTGTTGCGATAGGTGCGGATCGTCCAGTCGCCGCCGTAGTCGGACGTGAATGGCGCATGCGTCACGCATTCGACCAGATGGTCGTGGCGGCGCCGGTATTCGATCAGATCGCGGATCGTGCCCATCTTCAGGCCGTGCTTGCGCGCGAACGGGATCAGATCGTCCATCCGCGCCATCGTGCCATCGTCTTTCATGATCTCGCAGATCACGCCCGAAGGATTGAGCCCGGCCAGGCGGCTGATGACGACCGCAGCTTCGGTATGCCCAGCGCGCACCAGCACCCCGCCGTCGCGCGCGATCAGCGGGAAGACGTGGCCGGGCGTAACGATGTCGTCGCGCGTTTTTGAAGCGTCGATCGCGACCGAGACGGTGCGCGCGCGGTCGCCGGCCGAAATCCCGGTGGTCACGCCTTCGACAGCTTCGATCGACACGGTGAACGCGGTTTCATGGCGCGTGCCGTTGTTGCGGCTCATCAGTTCGAGCCCCAGCTGTTCGCAGCGGGCGCGGGTCAACGTCAGGCAAATCAGCCCGCGCCCGTGGGTGGCCATGAAGTTCACCGCATCGGGCGTCGCCATTTGCGCGGGGATCACCAGGTCACCCTCGTTCTCGCGGTCTTCGTCGTCGACCAGGATGAACATGCGCCCGTTGCGCGCTTCCTCGATGATTTCCTCGATGGGCACGAGCGCCGGCGTATCGTCACTGTCGGAAATGAAGCGCTCGAGCTTGGCGAGCGTGTCGGCCGTCGGGTTCCAGCTTTGCTCGGTCATGTCGCGCAGCGTGTTGGCATGAAGCCCTGCTGCGCGCGCCA
>JANLQV010000090.1:0-5956 GCA_031368025.1 Sphingomonadales bacterium
CACGGGTTCGAACATCTTGGGGATAACCTGCAGCCTGATGTTATGGTTGCGCCATTCCTAAGCCGGGGAACAGGCAAGTTCAACTCGGCGACTCACGCAGCAATTGCATTTGAACGGTGCGGGTGCGAAACATTGCTCCATGCAACAGATCCGCACCTACACCGCATCCGCAACCCGCGCCGGGGTTGGCTTTGGCAGCGCGCTGGCGATCACCATTTCCTGGAGCCTGCACAAATCGATCCTCTGGGCGATCATCCACGGTTTCCTGTCATGGGCCTACGTTATCTACTATTTGCTGACGCGGGAATGAGCGACGAACCATTTGTGCTGCCCGAAAGCGCGCTTGAGGAACGGTTTCTGGCAGCGACCGGACCTGGCGGGCAGAATGTCAACAAGGTCGCAACCGCAGTCCAGATCCGGCTTGACGTCTATGGGCTGCGCCTCTTTCCGTCGGTCTACGCGCGGCTCAAGACTCTTGCTGGAAGCCGCTGGACCAATGAAGGCGAGATCGTCCTCACCGCGCGCAGCTTCCGCACACAAGAGGCCAATCGCGCCGATGCCCGTCGGCGGTTGACCGAACTTGTGCAGAAAGCCCATCAGGCGCCGGTGCGCCGGATCAAGACCAAGCCCTCACGCACGGCCAAGGAAAAGCGCCTGACGGGCAAGGCGATCCGGGGCGATGTCAAAAAGGCGCGCGGAAAGGTAAGTTTCGACTGATGCATGAATTTTCAATCGGCAGCGGCTCAAAGGCCGAACTCTATCATGACCTTCATGCCGCTTTGGACGCACTCACGGCCGATGAGCCCGATCCGGTTGCGAATATGGCCAACGCGGCGGCGTTGGTCTGGGAATATCTGCCCGATCTGAACTGGGCAGGCTTTTATCGGCTGATCGGGGGAGAGCTGGTCCTGGGGCCGTTCCAGGGAAAGGTCGCGTGCATAAGAATTGCTCTGGGGCAGGGCGTCTGCGGAACAGCGGCCAGCACGTTGCAGACGCAGATCGTGCCTGATGTCCACGTTTTTCCGGGGCATATCCCGTGCGATTCGGCTTCTGCCTCGGAACTTGTGGTGCCGATCATCCGGAATGGGCAGATGATCGCCGTGCTCGATCTCGATAGCCCGCAGCTCGCCCGCTTCGACGCCGACGATGCCAACGGATGCGAAGCATTGGCGCAATTGCTTGCGACCCGCATTTGACCCGCATCGGGACAGGATTAACCACACACGGGCGTTTGCCGATGGTTACAAAGCTGTTAATAACGAATCAGATGAGGGCGGGCTTCTGCCTTTGGCTGCGGTGTTGACGGGGAGTGATTGGCCATGAAGAGCATCGGATTTGGCAGCGTTGTGTTGGTCATGTCGATGGCTCCTGCGATGGCCGGGGCGCAGAGCACGCCGCAGGTTGTTACTTCGCAAGTGATTCGCCAAGTTGCCGGACCATCGTCGAACATGATCGAAGAAGCGGCCAAGGCAGCAGCGGCTGCTGCAGCAGGGCATGTTCATGCCACGCCGACAGTCGTTCAATCCCAAGCGACCAGTCAGCTTGTTGCTCCATCATCGAACACCGTCACAACGACCGTTACGACGATGCCCGTGAGCGCTGATCAAGTGCATGTTGTGCAGATGCAAGGCAGCGATCGCCCGCTCACATACGATTATCGCGATGCCGAGAGGGGCGACCTAACTTATCAGGGGCGCTGGACCGGCACCTGGACTGGCCATTATGAGGGCCAACCCACACAGGTCTATAACGGAACCTATGACGGGCGATATGGCGGTTCGGTTCCACACCGGGCTGATCGTGACGGTCGTGGCAATGTCTATTATGGCTCGCCGGGTTATTATTACAGTTATGGCTGGGGCGCGCCGATGATGACGACGATCACGTTTCAGTCTGCTCCCATCGTCACCACGACAGTGACGACGACCGAAGAAGTGATTTATGGTGCAGCGTGGCGAAAGCGGATCGCGCACCGAGTCTGGAAGCCCCGCCCGAAGCAACGCTGCGCCTGCTAGTCTGGCGCGTCGTACCGAACGGGGCAAAGGCCCGGTCGCGTGGGGGAGTGGCCGGGCCTTCTACTTTTGAAGGTCGGAACAGTTCCCATCTGAATGGAACACAGGTTAGCTCAGCCGGTCCAATGCTTCGTTGGTCAGTGAGCCGGGGACGATCATGACGGGGCAGGGTAGCGATCCTGAATCCGCGCCGGCAAAATGATTGACGAGTGGGCCCGGATTTCCGCTTTTGGCCGCCGCAAGCACCAGCGCGCCGATTTCCGGGTTCTCGGAAAGCGCCTCCCGGATTGCGGCAACGGGATCACCGGATTTGACGGCGATCCTTGGCGTGATCGGGGTTTCCTGCGCCAGCGTGTCAATCGCATGCCTGACGATCTGTTCGGCATGCTGGCGCGCTTCGCTTTCGATTGTGGCCTGGACGCCACCCCAGGCGACGAATTCGGGTCGCGGGATGATCACCAGAATTTCAAGGCCACCCGAAGTCTTGGCGGCGCGCCGCGCAGCGAAGCGCAAAGCGATTTCCGCTTCCTCGGTTTCGTCAATGATTACCAGATAGGTGCGCATGGCGCGATCTGCCTTCCCCCATTGGCCCAGTCCGGCATAGCCTGCTTCAATTATTCGGTATGTGCAAGGCCTTGCCTCTGGCGCGCGAGCGCGCATGCCGTTACGTTATTTGCTGCACTCGCACGAACAGGTGAACCGCCCGATGCCAATCGAACTCAAAATGCCCGCACTGTCACCCACAATGGAAGAAGGGACGCTGGCCAAATGGCTGGTGAAAGTGGGGGATGCGGTCAAATCCGGGGATCTGATTGCGGAGATTGAAACCGACAAGGCAACGATGGAATTCGAAGCGGTCGATGAAGGCGTGGTGACGGCGATCATGATTGCCGAAGGCACCGAAGGCGTGAAGGTTGGCACCGTGATTGCGACGATTGCCGGTGAGGGTGAGGATGCGAGCGCGAAGCCTGCACCCAAGGCAGAAGCGCCCAAGATATCGGCACCGAAGGCTGAGGCCACACCCGTTGCGCCACCGCCGCCTGCCGCTCCCATGAAGGCTGATTCAGGGGACCGGATCATCGCTTCGCCACTCGCCAAGCGGCTGGCGGCTGCGCAGGGCATTGATCTCTCCGGCATCAAGGGCTCGGGGCCGAACGGGCGGATCGTAAAGGCCGATGTGGACGGCGCGTCCGGGGTTCCTCAGGCCATCGCTGCACCGGCTGCGACGCCAATGGCATCTGCTCCCGCCTCGATCCCCGATTTCGGCATCCCGCACGAAGTCGCAAAACTCTCCGGCATGCGCAAGACGATTGCGCGCCGCCTGACCGAATCCAAGCAGCAAGTGCCGCATATCTATCTGACGGTGGATATCCGCCTCGATGCGCTCCTCAAGCTGCGTGGCGAACTCAATGCCAGTCTTGAAAGCCGGGGCGTGAAGCTGTCGGTCAACGACATGCTGATCAAGGCGCTTGGCCTCGCGCTGGTGATGGTGCCCAAATGCAATGTCTCGTTCGCGGGCGATACGATGCTCGAATATAGTCGTGCGGATATCTCGGTTGCGGTGAGCATTCCCAATGGGCTCATCACCCCGATCATCGTCGATGCCGGCAACAAGTCGATCTCGACAGTTGCCACCGAAATGGCCGCGCTTGCCGCCAAGGCGAAGGACGGCAAACTCCAGCCGCATGAATACCAAGGCGGCACGGCCAGCCTCTCCAACATGGGGATGATGGGGATCAAGCAGTTCGAGGCAGTCATCAACCCGCCGCAGGGCATGATCATGGCCATCGGCGCGGGCGAGAAACGGCCCTATGTGGTGGATGATGCGCTGGCCATTGCGACCGTGATGTGTGCGACAGGATCGTTCGATCACCGCGCGATTGACGGCGCAGATGGCGCGATGCTGATGAAGGTGTTCAAGGAACTGGTGGAGAAGCCATTGGGGCTGGTGGCTTGAAGCGACATGCTATCGAGAAGCGAGTCTGGCATTGCGTTGTCGAGCTTCGGCCATTTCGACTACCTAATTGGTGGCCCAGTGATGCATTTGGCGCTTGGGTTCATGTTCTCGCGATTGCGGCCAGTGAGAATCACTTCAAGAATTTGGTCGCCAAAGAGTTTTTCGAGGACGGCTTCCATGTAGTGGTGTGGAACCAAGTTACGGAGTTCGACCTTGATACAAATGACTGGCATTTCGAATCGGCATCTCAACTCCACGAGCACCTTTGCGACAAACACCCCGTGCAATATTCACACTTCCACACATATCCGAAGGAAGGCCTAAATGCCTGAAACATACGACCTCATCGTCCTCGGCTCCGGCCCTGGTGGCTATGTTGCCGCGATCCGCGCCGCTCAGCTTGGCCTCAAGACGGCCATTGTCGAGCGCGAAAATCTCGGCGGGATCTGTCTCAACTGGGGGTGCATCCCGACCAAGGCGCTGCTGCGTTCGGCGGAGATTTATCACTATATGCAGCACGCCAAGGATTACGGGCTGGTCGCCGAAAAGATCAGCGCGGATATCGAGGCGGTGGTCAAGCGTTCGCGCGGAGTGGCGAAGCAGTTGAACCAAGGCGTCACCCACCTGATGAAAAAGAACAAGATCACTGTCCACTTGGGCGATGGCGCGATCACCGCTCCCGGCAAATTGACGGTCACCAAGGATGGCAAAACCGAGGAACTGACTGCGAAGAACATCATCATCGCCACTGGCGCCCGCGCGCGCGACCTGCCGTTCGTCAAGACTGACGGCGTCCGCATCTGGACCTATCGCCACGCAATGGTGCCGCCTGAAATGCCGACCAAGCTGCTCGTCATCGGATCGGGCGCCATCGGCATCGAATTTGCCAGCTTCTATAATGACATGGGCGCTGAAGTGACGGTGGTTGAAATGCTTGATCGCGTCGTGCCGGTCGAAGATGCCGAAGTGTCGGACTTCCTCGAAAAGGCGCTGACCAAGCAGGGCATGACGATCATGACCGGGGCGGGTGTCGAAAAGCTGGACGTGACCGCCAAGGGCGTGACGGCCAGTATCAAGGGCAAGGACGGCAAACTCTCAACGTCCGAATTCAGCCACGTGATCGTGGCGGTGGGCATCGTGCCCAACACAGAAAATATCGGCCTTGAAAAACTGGGCGTGAAGACGACCAAAGGCCATATCGACACCGACCCCATGTGCCAGACCAACGTCCCCGGCATCTATGCAATTGGTGATGTGACGGCGCCGCCCTGGCTGGCGCACAAGGCGAGCCATGAAGGTGTGATCGCTGTCGAGGCGATTGCGGGCAACCATCCGCACGCAATGGACACCCTCAACATCCCCGGCTGCACCTATTGCCATCCGCAGATTGCCAGCGTCGGTTTGACCGAGGCCAAGGCGAAAGAGGCGGGCTTCAAGGTTAAGGTCGGCAAGTTCCCCTTCATCGGCAATGGCAAGGCGATTGCGCTCGGTGAGGCGGAAGGCTTCATCAAGACGGTGTTCGACGAAGCGACCGGCGAACTCCTCGGTGCGCACATGATCGGCGCGGAAGTCACCGAACTGATCCAGGGCTATACCGTGGGCAAGACGGCCGAACTGGTGGAGGAAGATTTCATGCGCACCGTCTTCCCGCACCCGACGCTGTCCGAGATGATGCACGAGAGTGTGCTCAGCGCCTATGGTCGGGCGCTGCATTTTTAAGAATTGTATCCGAGGGGGAAGGGCTGGTGATGAAAGACTTGCGGGTCAGTTTTCCGAACCCTTGCACCGAAAATTGGGACGCGATGGCACCTATTGGCTGTGATCGGCATTGCGCTAGCTGCGACAAAATCATCTTTGATCTGAAACAGTTCACAATTATTGAGGCGGAAAGGCTTCTCGATTCCGGGGAAGAAATATGCGTCCGTGCGCATGTCGACGCACAAGGCAAGGTCGCGCTCAAATCTGAACCTTGGCGAAAGGCGCGCCG
>JANLQV010000114.1:0-3093 GCA_031368025.1 Sphingomonadales bacterium
CCGGCGGATGATACCGTCCACATCCTTCAGCGATCGGTTGCTGCGCTCACCGTTTCCGATCTTCAACAGTTCAGCATCGGCTATCGCCGCCAATGCCTTTGAATCGCTGGAATCGAATTCCACGGCCAATTCCGGATTTCCAAGGCGGGTAACGCCCACGATCGCAAGGGCGCAGGCGTTCCACGCCAGAAATGCTGACGCAGCAGCAAGAAGTAGCTTTGGCAAAATACGCTTCGGGCCCGTCACGTTGCCCAACCATTGCGAAGCCGGATTCACGATGGCTGTGATTCTGTTTTCACAGAGCCGTAAGAATAGCTATTGCCATAACCATAACCATATCCCGCATGCTTGTGCTTGAGCTTGGTCAATACGGCACCGAATACATGCGCATGGACGGATTTCAAGCGTTCGAGCGATGACTTGATACCACGGACAGCAACCCCTTCGGCTTCAATGACAAACACGCATCCCTCTACTGCTCGCGCCAGCAACGGTGCATCAGCAAGCCCAAGAATGGGGGGGGAATCGAGCACAACATGATCATATTCCTCAAGCATTTGCCGCACCAGAAGCAACATGCGATCATTGCTCAGCAACTCGGCCGCGCTAGGCGGCGTTGGGCCAGCTGTCATTTGGCTGAGGCCCTTGCTTTCGGTTGTCTTGACCAGACGCTTCCAATCGCTATCGCCCGCCAGGAAATTGCTCAGACCCTCAAGATTATTGCCGCCGAGGAAGCCGTGCAGGGACGGAGAACGCATGTCAGCATCAACGATGATGACCTTCTTTCCAGTACGGCCAAGCACCGTTGCCATCGCTAGACTTGTCGTGCTCTTGCCCTCGGCCGGTCGTGTGCTTGTGACCATGAATGATCGTGGGACGCCATGATCGGTCGAGAATGCAAGGTTTGACCGTATGCTGAGATAGGCCTCGGAAAGAGCCGACTTCGCGTCGCCCAAGAGAACCAGTACATCGTCCTGCTCTACATCAGGCACGCTACCGAGCAACGGGATTTGCAGCAGGCGGTTCACTTGGCTTGCATCGCGCAGACCTTCGTCGATCTGTTCAAGTGCAAAAGTTGCAAGACCAGCCAATCCGATGCCGCCAAGCAGCGCCAGGATGAGGTTTAATGGCAAACTCGGCGCAGACGGTGTTTCGGGTGTTTTCGCAGTATCAACGATCGCTATGTTGTTGGCACCGACACCAGCGACACCGATTTCCTTATAGCGCTGCAACAATCCGTCATACAGTTCGCGATTAGTGTCCGCTTCTCGTTGATATATATTATATTGAATGCTGTCGCGCTGCTGCAAATCCATTCTCAATTTAAGGCGCTCAACTTCACGTTTCAAGCTCGCCTCACGCTGAACAGCCTCTCTATATTCCAAGGACTGACTATTTTCGACCCTCATCTCCTCGCGCGCAATGCTCGTGTCGAGGACGCGAATTTGCTCAGAAAGGGCGCGGGCGGAGGGGTATCCCGGCTCGAACTGTACCATCAACCTGGCATAATCGGCCGCCGCTTCCGCGCGTTTTTGTCTTAAAGAGGAGATGGCCAGATTGCGGAGCGCCTCCGAATTAGCTCCATTTGGTGCCAAATGCCGTGCACGGCTTTCAGCGGAAAACCGATCGGCCGTAGCCTTTGCAAGGGCATCGTTCAGAGCTTCGAGATCGCTTGAAACCAGCGTCCGCTCGATTTGGGTTTTTCCGTCAGCCGATTGGCTCTTGCCGAGCGCAACAATTCCCTTTTCGGTGGCGTATGCAACCAATTCGCGTTCCGAGGTCTCAAGCCGCAGTCTCAAATCGGCCAGTCGGCCCTCGAGAAACTTCCGGGCATCAGCAGTAGAAGCAAAGCGGCGATCCATGCTGGCTTCAATGAACTGCTGTGTCCAGGCGTTAGATATCTGCGCCGCAAGCCCCGGAGACCCTGATGTATAACTGATGTCGATCAGTGCCGACCCCCGGATAGGCGCGACGGAAATGTTTCGCCGTAAGAGCAGAACCGCAAGTCGCTCCCGCTTGTCGCGCTCAGCCACCGTCAAGGGGCGGCCAGCACCGGAAAAGAAGACCGATTGATCGTCAGGTTTTACGCCATGGGCCTTGAAGAACTCGTCGTTTGTCGAGAGCTTAAGGGTTCGCGAAACCCGTTCTGCCAGCGATCGCGCCGAAAGAAGTGAGTATTGGGTCTGGTAGAATTCGAGATCCCGACCGCTTTCGGGCGACTCTAGGCCTTCAACTTTCGTGATATTTTTCTGTTCGCGGCTGATTTCTATTCGCGCGGTCGCGGTGTATTTTGGCGTTCGCAGCAACGTCACGATAAATCCGAGCGCGAGCGCCGAGACAATAATTCCCAGAATTACCCATTTCCAGCGAACAACGATTTGCCAATATTGAAGCAAGACCGGCATAGCCAGGTGCCGCTGCATATCCATGCTGTCCGGCGTGTTTGCCATGGTTCTTTCGAGATCGTGGTTTCCGGAAAGATTCAACTGAGACATAAATTACTTTCGAATTGGTCAGCGCTACGGACGTCTATTTTCGATTCTGCAGCAACAATATCAACGGAGTTGTCAGCAAGGGTGCGATCAACAGCGCATCCTTGAAGATGCGACGGGCGGCGGAATCTCCCACGACGACCACATCATTGGCGAAGACTTCGGGATCATCATAAGAACCGCGCCGAATAGCCTTCAGGTTATAAAGAGCAGCCATTTTCTGGCCTTTTACCGTACGGAAAATGACGACGTCCTGAAGCTTGGCGAACTCGGACGTGCCTTTGGCCGTCGCCACCGCGCGCATCAGCGTCATCCGCCCAATGACGGGATACAAGCCAGGTTCTTTGACTTCGCCATCGACGGTGACGACCTGGCTCACGGTTTCCTTCAGGTTGATCGTGACTTGGGGATCGCGAATATATTGCGCGGCCAGCTTCTGCTCGATGAATCGAGCAAGCTCCTGCGGAGTCATTCCAGCGGCCTCGATCGTTCCCAACAACGGGAGCGAAATGCGACCGCCGGAATCGGCCTGAATCTCTTTCTGATTCAGTTCACCCACGCCGAAAACCTCGATATTCAGCTTGTCGAAGGGGCCAATCAC
>JANLQV010000130.1:0-2228 GCA_031368025.1 Sphingomonadales bacterium
GAACTCGAGCCGCGGCTGTTTTCCCACCGTGCTGACGACCAACGTAGGGCGGAATTGGGGATGAGCTGTGCCAAAATCGCCGACATTTTCGATTTTCGTATCGGCCAGCCGCGCCTTCAGGGTGGCGTGGCAATCAGTGCAGAATGCCTGAGCTGTGGCTGGCATCGGCCCAGCGCCTTGATGCTCGGTATGGCAATCGACACAGCGGCCAGCAGGGTGGTTAAAGGCGGTTTGGAACAGGCCCTTGATCCGCCCGCCAAGGCCCAGCCCTTCCTTCGCACCGGCGATCCTTGCTGGATCGGCATGGCCGTGCGCATCGTCCTTGTGGCACGTGAGGCAAGCCTTGTCCGTTACGGCCTCGAACTTGTTCACATGACAGGCCTGACAATTGCCGGCGAGGCTCTTGTGCGCGACGCTCAAGGCTCCGCTCGACCACATCTGGTCGGCATGGAATCCTGCAGACCGCTTCTGGACGCCATGCGAGGTGGCATAGGTATAGATGGGCCAGGCAAGAAACAGCAGAAGAACCAGGCCAATAAAGCTCCAGGCCGCCGGGCGACGGCCGGGCAAAAGCCCCTTGAGCGTAAACAGCCCGATCTCTTCCTTGGACGAACTCACATCGGAAAGCGCTTCAACCCGCTCGACCGTCAGGATGATTGACCCGTCATCGCCCGAAACCCTGATCCGGTGAGACCCGAAACTCAGCTCCGCGCCGGACGCGGGATCAATTTCAACATGGACGGTGCTGGTGCCGTCAATCTCGAATGCAAGGCCACAGATCGATTCGACATCGACCCGACCATTCTCGCGCATTGTCAGCCGGGCGTGGTGAAGTTCAACGGCAAGGTCGGCGAGATGAATTTCGCTGCCTGCATCGCGGCCAATCGAGATGGACCCGGTATCATGCGTCGCCGTGCGGACAATTTCGCGGCCATCGGCAGTGCGCGAGATCTGGCGGACGATGAAGGTCATTGGCCCGCCCCTACCAGTAGAAGAAGACGCTGATGATATGCGCAAGAAGCGCAGCGATCAGGGCGAAGGTGAAAGGAACGTGGATATACAGCCAAACCTCAAGCAACGCTTTTAGCCGCAAATGCTTTCGGACCCGCGCCAGCATTGCTTCCTTGCGGGCGAGCAAGACATCGATTTTTTCGAGCGGATCATTGTCGAAATTGGGCTTATAGGCGGTTTCCTGCCGGATCGCCGCTTGCGCCGCCCGCGCCGCACATTGCGGATAGCGACCCGAAAGCCGGCGGAACAATCCTCCCCCAAAGGGATCCTGTTCGAGCGAGGACCGGACCAGTTCGGCCTGGCGCAGTTCGAGCGGCTGGGCCGCATCGTGCAATTGCCGGTCAATCGAGCGCAGGCTTTCAAGCATCTGCGCTTCGGTCATTTCGTCGCGATTGGCGCTCATCGCCCGGGGGAGCATTGCATAGACGGAAACGCCGAAGATCCCCGAAAGGATGACGAACATCATCAATGTGTAGGCAAGGGTGTGCACGTTCCAGCCGAACTGGAACCCGGTGTGAAGCGTCGCAATGACGATCAGGCTCAGCCCCAGATAGACATGCGCCGAAGTCCACGCCTTCAAGGACCAAGCCCCGGTGGTCATTGCCCGCTTGCGCACGCCGAGCAACGCCAGCCAAACGATCAGCCCTGCCCCGATCGTGCCGAGCAGATAGCCATACCAGCTCCCGCCATTATGGCGCGGCTGCACATCGATCAGCGCATAGCCAAGCAAGGCGACGAGCGAGATCGAACCGGCAATCTTGAGCCACTGGAACCGGTTGTGGCGCATGAAGCCGTCATGCACGCCATTGCTGCGGACCCGCCCGGTCTGCGTTGCGCGGCGTGGGGCCTGAGCTGCCATCAATCGGCCCGTTCAAGCCGCGCCACGGTCAGAAACTGTTCGGGCGCAACGCGGATTGCTGCCCCTGTCGGGCAGGCACGGACACAGGCCGGTCCACCTTCGATCCCGGCGCACATATCGCACTTGATTGCCTTTTTGGCCTTTTCCTCGCCAGCCGCCGTATTGGCATAAGACCATTTCTTGCTGGGTTCGCCGGGCCCAGGCCCCGATCCGAATAACATCCAGCTCAGCAGCCCAGGCTTCTTGGGCGGAACCGAGTCCATCCGTATCACCTTGTAAGGGCAATTCCGCTGGCAGTTGCCGCAGCCAATACAGGTATCATCGATGAAAACCTCGCCGTCCGGCCCGCGATGGATTG
>JANLQV010000156.1:0-2164 GCA_031368025.1 Sphingomonadales bacterium
ACAGCAGCATCGCGAGCGCGAGCCGCCCGACCGCGCTAGACGTGCCCGCAATCGGAAGGACCAGCGCCGTGGACGAGAGCGCGAGCGCCAGCCCAAGACCGAACGAAGCACTGGGCGTTTCCCCGAAAAGCCAAAGCGATGCACCGATCATGAGCGCGGAACCGGCAAGCTCCGCCGATCCGAATCCAACCAGCGGCTTTCGCATGGCCCAGAGGCGACCGAAGGACAATTCGAGTCCGATTGAAAACAGCAGCAGGATGATTCCGAGTTCCGCGAACGGTTCGATTGCGTGCGGATTGCTGATCGTGATCCAGCTTAGCCAGGAATAATCTTTGACCAGCGCGCCAAGCCCGAACGGGCCAACCAGCACCCCGACAAGGATGAAGCCGATCACCGGCGTGATCCTGAAACGGGCAAAAGCAGGGATCACGAGCCCCGCCGCGCCAAGGATGACCAGTGCGTCGCTGAACCCGGCAGTCTGATATTGGAGCGCCATCTCTTCCCCTTAGCCTGATATTGCGCCATCTGTCAGCATCATGACGCATGACGTTATCATTGCGGGCGGTGGGCCTGCCGGGATGATGGCCGGGCTGCTGTTTGCGCGCGCCGGAATTTCAACGCTGGTGCTTGAAAAACATGGCGATTTCCTCCGCGATTTCCGGGGGGACACCGTTCACCCTTCGACGATGGAAATTCTCGATCAGCTGGGGATGCTGGATCGCTTTCTGGCGCGCCCGCACAGCCGCTTTTCCGAAGCAAAAGTGACCATTGCCGGACAGACGATGACCATTGCCGATCTCAGCCATTTGAATACGCCGGCCCCCTTCATCGCGATGATGCCGCAATGGGAATTTCTCGATTTCCTCAAAATTGAGGCGGGACGCTTTCCTGCGTTCAAGCTCGAGATGGTTGCCGATGTCGCGCGGCTGACCGAGGACGGTGGGCGGATTACCGGGGTCGCGCTGACAGATGGGCGCGAAATCAAGGCGGGTAAGCTGGTTATCGCAGCGGACGGTCGCAGTTCGATTGTGCGGCGTGACGAACTGTTGCCGGTCACGGTGCTTGGCGCGCCAATGGACGTGTTCTGGTTTAGCGTCCCCAAGATCGACGATGGCGGTGATGCCTTGCGCGGACTGGTTGGTGTGGGGAGCATGATGGCTCTGATCGACCGGCGCGATTATTGGCAGTGCGCCTATATTTTTCCCAAGGGCATGGCCGAATCGCTGCGAAGCGAGGGGATCACGGCGATGCGCCTGCGGATCGAAAAGGTGGCCCCCTTGCTTGGCCCTCTCGACGATGTGTTGACGGACATGAGCCAGATGCATTTGCTTTCGGTCGCGCTTGATCGGCTTGACTGCTGGCACCGTCCGGGGCTTCTCGCGATCGGAGATGCCGCGCATGCCATGTCACCGGTAGGCGGGATCGGGATCAACCTTGCCATTCAGGATGCCGTTGCTGCGGCGAATATTCTTGCGGTGCCGCTGCGCAAGATGGCCAATGTCGACAGTCTGCTTCACCGGGTCGAACACCGTCGCCTGTTCCCGACGCGGGTCATACAGGCCGGGCAGAAGGCAGCACAGGATCGGATCATCGGGGCGCTGTTCAAGCCCGGCGCGCGGCTTGATCGCCCCGCCTGGCCGCTGAGAATGTTCAACCGTTTCCCCGTGCTACGGCGGATACCGGGGCGAATCATCGGCTTGGGAGTCCGCCGCGAGCGGGTAACGTCACCCCTGGCTTAAGCCCAGTTTGCCATTTCGGTTTCAAGGTTGGCGCGAACCGTTTCGAAGAATTGTTCGGTTGTCATCCAAGGCTGATCCGGGCCAATCAGGATCGCAAGATCCTTCGTCATCGCGCCATCCTCGACGGACTTGATGCAGACGCGTTCAAGCGTTTCGGCAAAGCGGATCACGTCGGGCGTATCATCGAACTTGCCACGGAATTTGAGCCCGCCCGTCCAAGCAAATATCGAGGCTATGGGGTTGGTCGAGGTCGCCTTGCCCTGCTGGTGCATGCGGTAATGGCGAGTGACGGTGCCGTGGGCCGCTTCGGCTTCGACGGTCTTGCCGTCGGGCGAGAGCAGGACGGAGGTCATCAGGCCCAGCGAGCCAAAGCCCTGTGCCACCTGATCTGATTGCACATCGCCATCGTAATTCTTGCAGGCCCA
>JANLQV010000157.1:0-13219 GCA_031368025.1 Sphingomonadales bacterium
TTCTTCACGACCGACGCCGCGGATCAGCGCGCCGATGTTGTCGCCGGCCTGGCCCTGGTCGAGCAGCTTGCGGAACATCTCGACGCCGGTGACGACGGTCTTCTTGGTGTCCTTGATGCCGACGATCTCGACTTCCTCGCCGACTTTGACGATGCCGGTCTCGACGCGGCCGGTGACGACCGTGCCGCGACCCGAGATCGAGAACACGTCCTCGATCGGCATCAGGAACGGCTTGTCGAGCGGACGCTCGGGCTGCGGGATCCAAGTATCGACCGCTTCCATCAGCTTCAAGACGGCTTCCTTGCCAATCTCGGGATTGCGATCCTCGAGCACGGCCAGCGCCGAGCCAGCGATGATCGGGATATTGTCGCCGTCATAACCGCGCTTCGAAAGCTCTTCGCGAATCTCGAGTTCGACGAGCTCAAGCAACTCGGGATCGTCGACCTGGTCGACCTTGTTGAGAAAGACCACCATGGTCGGCACGCCAACCTGCTTGGCGAGCAGGATGTGTTCCTTGGTCTGCGGCATCGGGCCGTCGGCGGCCGACACGACCAGGATCGCGCCGTCCATCTGGGCGGCACCGGTGATCATGTTCTTCACATAATCGGCGTGGCCCGGGCAATCGACGTGCGCGTAATGGCGCGCTTCGGTTTCATACTCGACGTGTGCGGTCGAAATCGTAATGCCGCGCTCGCGTTCTTCAGGAGCCTTGTCGATATTATCGTAGCTCGTGTAAGTCGCGCCGCCGGTTTCGGCCAGAATCTTGGTGATCGCCGCGGTCAGCGATGTCTTGCCATGATCGACGTGACCGATGGTGCCGATGTTGCAGTGCGGCTTTGTCCGCTCAAATTTAGCCTTGGCCATTTTGTAACCCTCGTTCTTCGATTGGTTTGCTGTTTTCAAGATTGCGGGCCAGCGCCTGCGAAATCAGGCGCCGCCCTTAGTCCCACTTTTTCTATCAGGCAAGCTTTGCCTTTACCTCTTCGGCGACATTCGCTGGCACTTCGTCATAATGCGAGAACTGCATCGAGTATTGTGCGCGCCCCTGTGTGAACGAACGCAACTGGTTCACATAGCCGAACATGTTCGCCAGCGGCACCATCGCCTCGACAACTTGTGCGTTGCCGCGACTGTCCGTGCCCTGGATCTGTCCGCGACGCGAGTTCATGTCACCGATGACGTCACCCAGATAATCTTCCGGGCTCACAACCTCGACCTTCATGATCGGCTCGAGCAGCTTGATCCCCGATTTCTGTGCCGCTTCGCGCATCGCGGCTCGCGCACAGATTTCGAATGCCAGTGCCGATGAGTCGACATCGTGATACGCGCCATCATAGAGCGAAATCTCGAAATCGATGATCGGGAAGCCAATGAGCGAGCCGGTTTCAGCCGTTTCGCGCATGCCCTTTTCAACCGACGGGATATATTCCTTTGGAATATTGCCGCCCTTGACCGCATCGGTAAAGATGATCCCCGAACCGCGCTCGCCCGGTGTGACCGTGAATTTCACGCGGGCGAACTGCCCCGAACCGCCCGACTGCTTCTTGTGGGTATAATCGTGGTCGACCTTGCGGCTGATCGCCTCGCGGTAGGCCACCTGCGGCGCACCGATATTGGCTTCGACCTTGAACTCGCGGCGCATGCGATCGACGAGGATTTCGAGGTGAAGTTCCCCCATCCCCTTGATGATCGTCTGGCCGGATTCATGATCCGACGTGACGCGGAATGACGGATCCTCACGCGCCAGACGATTGAGCGCAATGCCCATCTTTTCCTGATCGGCCTTGGTCTTGGGTTCCACCGCAACCTCGATGACGGGATCGGGGAATTCCATGCGCTCAAGGATGATCGGCGCGTTGATGGCGCACAGCGTGTCACCGGTCGTCGTGTCCTTCAGACCTGCCAGCGCAACAATGTCACCGGCGAAGGCTTCCTGGATATCTTCGCGGCTATTGGCATGCATCAGCAGCATGCGCCCAACCTTTTCCTTCTTGTCCTTGACCGAATTGGTCACCTGCGATGCCGTCTCGAGCTTGCCCGAATAGATGCGGGCAAAAGTGAGCGTGCCGACAAACGGATCGTTCATGATCTTGAACGCCAACGCCGAGAACGGCGCGTCGTCCGATGCTGCACGGGTCTCAACCGTTACACCATCAAGCTTCAGGCCTTCGACCGGCGGAATATCAAGCGGCGACGGCAGGTAATCGACCACGGCGTCAAGCAGCGGCTGGACGCCCTTGTTCTTGAACGCCGAACCACACAGCACGGGGACGAACGAGAAATTCAGAGTGCCCTTGCGGATCAGCCTTTTCATCGTCGCGACATCGGGCTCATTGCCTTCGAAATAGGCCTCCATCGCGGCATCGTCCTGCTCGACAATTGTTTCGATCAGTTGCGCGCGCATGGCCGCAGCCTTGTCAACAAGGTCAGCCGGAATGTCCTGATATTCGAACTTCGCACCCAGCGATTCGTCGAGCCAGATGATCGCGCGATTTTCGACCAGATCAACCAGCCCCTTGAGGCCGCCTTCGATCCCCACCGGAATGTAGAGAACCAGCGGATTTGCACCCAGCCGGTCGCGGATCATATCCACGCACATCTCGAAATTCGCGCCGGTGCGGTCGAGCTTGTTGATAAAGCACATCCGCGGCACTTTATATTTTTCAGCCTGACGCCACACGGTTTCGGACTGTGGCTCAACCCCCGCAACGCCGTCAAAACACGCAACCGCGCCATCAAGCACGCGCAGCGAGCGTTCGACTTCGATCGTGAAGTCAACATGGCCCGGCGTGTCGATGATGTTGATCCGGTGATCGTCCCAAAAACAGGTCGTCGCAGCAGACGTGATCGTGATGCCGCGTTCCTGTTCCTGCTCCATCCAGTCCATCGTCGCCGTGCCTTCATGCACTTCGCCAATCTTGTAGGATTTGCCGGTGTAATAAAGGATGCGCTCGGTCGTCGTGGTCTTGCCCGCGTCGATGTGCGCCATGATGCCGATATTACGATATTTATCGAGAGGATGGCTGCGTGCCATGTCAAATACTCCGGGAGGTTACCGCAACTACCAGCGGTAGTGCGAGAATGCGCGGTTGGCTTCGGCCATGCGGTGTGTGTCTTCGCGCTTCTTGACCGCGTTGCCACGATTGCTCGAAGCGTCGAGCAGCTCGCCCGACAGGCGCGCCGACATCGTGTTTTCGCTGCGATTGCGCGCAGCAGTAATCAGCCAGCGGATGGCCAGCGCCTGGGCGCGTTCCGCCCGGACTTCGACCGGCACCTGATAGGTGGCACCGCCAACACGCCGCGAACGGACTTCGATGCCTGGCTTCACATTGTTGAGCGCATCATGAAAGACCTGGATCGGATCTTTCTTGGCCTTGGTCTCAACCGTTTCGAGCGCGGTATAGACAATGCCTTCTGCGGTCGACTTTTTGCCATCCAGCATCACGCTGTTCATGAATTTCGAAAGAACCTCATCCCCATATTTGGGATCCGGCAAAATTACCCGCTTTTCGGGACGACGACGACGTGCCATTTCAGAATATCCTTATTTCGGACGCTTCGCGCCGTATTTCGAGCGCGATTGCTTGCGGTCCTTGACGCCCTGGGTATCCAGAACGCCGCGAAGTACGTGATAACGCACACCGGGAAGATCGCGGACGCGGCCCCCACGGATCAGAACCACCGAGTGCTCCTGAAGATTGTGCCCTTCACCCGGGATATAGCTGATGACTTCGCGCTGGTTGGTCAGGCGAATTTTCGCCACCTTGCGCAAGGCCGAGTTCGGCTTTTTCGGGGTCGTCGTGTAGACACGGGTGCAGACGCCACGCTTTTGCGGGTTCTGCTCCATTGCGGGAACCTTGGATTTAGCCTTCTGAGGGTCCCGGCCCTTGCGGACCAGCTGATTAATCGTTGGCATGAAGCCCTTCACCTTTTTGAAGTTTCTCTGTCATGCAGGAAGCGTTTCGATAAACGCAAAAAGGCCTAAGAGAATCACATCAGATCCTCAGGCCTTCACCCACACAAGCATCGTTCAAGCGCTCTGTAGTGTCTGATTTCCGCGGAATTGCAAGGGAACCCCTACGCACCATTTCCGTCAGACGATCGCGCTACTAGCGGGGAAGGGGTTTGGCGTCAATGGGGGCGTTGCGGGGACAAGCTGTTGTGTGTCGCCGCCGCTGCCGGAATTTCGCCATCTGTTTGGACTGCCCCCTGCTCGCACCCAGAGAACAGCCCTCCAGAATCTGTTGGCTCGGGAGCGGCGTGGCGAATAATTCCGCTCACGCAGCCGAAAGCTGATGCAAGGTTCTGCCAATCCCCCTGCACCCGGTGCACCCATGGCAAGTCCCGCCAGACCCTGACGATCAGGATAACCGATCCGCGATCGAATAGACGCAGAAGCAATAGTAACATGCCGCAATTGGGCCTGTCCTCATTCTTTGACAAATAGGATATGTCCTGCCAGCGTATCCGTAGACAGGCTCTTTCTCATGCTCCGGTGCCGGAGGGTGAATATTCTTTTCGGGCGTAAATCCGCCCGCCGTGATGAAGCTTTGCGCCCAACGGCTTAGCTTCTCACAAAATGCTTCCTTTGCGGGAAGTTTGGGAATCTTAGGGCAGGTTTTCCGCCAATTTCATGAAGGTCAGCGCCAAAAATCAAACCGGCCCGGCCCCTATTTCCCCTGACTCCGCCACCGCTTAACCACACGTGCGATGATTTCGTCTTCGCCGCCGGTCTGTTGCCACAGTTCGGAGAAGAGCGGATCGCTTGAGGCCGGGCGCTTATTCTCTTCGAGATCGTCCATCGCCACGCGAACCGGGATCGCGACGCCTTCGCCGCAGATGATGCATTCGCGGTTGCGCAGCGCCGGGATCGTATCGAGGAACCCGCGTGCGCCTTCGGGCATGGCGGCTTTCACAAACGCCTGATCGCGATCATTGTTGAGGCGCATCGCGATGATCGTGCCGCATTGCGACAGCACGCCTTCGGCCAGATCCGACGGACGCTGCGTGATCAGGCCCAGCGACACGCCGTATTTACGGCCTTCCTTGGCGATCCGGCCAAGAATCTTGCCGACCGAGCTTTTATGCGCATCGCGTTCGGCAGGCACATAGCGGTGGGCCTCTTCGCACACGAGGAGGATTGGCCGCTGCGGTTCGTTGCGCGACCAGATCGCGTAGTCGAAGACCATCCGGCTGAGCACGGCGACCACCACCGATGTAATGTCCGAAGGCACGCCAGAAACGTCGATGATCGAAATCGGCTTGCCGTCCCCTGGCAGGCGGAAGATGCGGGAGAGGAAATCGGCCATCGTGTCCGCGACCATCATGCCGGAGAACATGAACGCATAGCGCGGATCGGCCTTGATCTCGTCGATCTTGGTTTTGAGCCGCATATAGGGTGCGTTCTCACCCGCTTTGTCGAGCTTGCCCATTTCCGCCTGAATGATCGAGCCAAGATCCGACAGCAAATAGGGGATCGGCGAATCAACGGTCAGCTTGGAAATGCCATCGGCGGCACGACTTTTCGAGCGCGCGGCGAGCAGACATTTGGAGAGGATGTCGGCATCCATCTGGCGCTCATTGCCCTGCGTCGTCAGGAACACTTCACAATGTTCCTCAAAATTCATCAGCCAATAGGGCATTGCCAGGTTCGAAACGTCATACAGCGCGCCATTCGTTTTGAACGCGGCAGCATATTCGCCATGCGGATCGATCATCACGATGTGACCCTGCGGTGCGAGTTCGCAGATGCGATGAAGGATCAGCGCCGCCGAAGTCGATTTGCCGGTGCCGGTCGAGCCGAGCAGCGCGAAATGCTTGCCAAGCATCGCGTCGATGTAAAGCGCACCGCGAATATCGCTGGTTGGATAAACCGTCCCGATTTCGATATGGGCGCGATCGTCTGCTGCGTAGAGCTGACGCATGTCATCCGACGAAGCCGGAAAGATGGGCGCATCGGGAAAGGGGTAGCGCGTGACACCCCTGCGGAAATTATAAATCTTTCCGGTCAGACGCTCCTCATCGCCTTCTCCGAGAAAATCGATCATCGCAATGACCTTGCCTTCGGCGTCGGGATGCTTGGCCAGCGTACGGACGTTCGCGACGAGCCAGGTCGAACCGACTTTGACCTTGATCTGGCAGCCGACTTGTCCGGCGCTGGCAAGGCTTGGATCCGTCTGAGTGGCCAGCGATTCGATCGCTGCGGCATCAAACACAACCCGTGACGCCGAGCCTGAAATGTCCAGCACCGCGCCAATTTGAGTGTCTACGCCGCGCGATGGGCGTGGGGTAACGGTTGGGCCTGAGTCCGAGCCGGGTTGAAACACACTCGATGACGCCTGAAAATCCATGAATGCTATCCCCTATACCAAGGACAGCCCCATAGCAGTCGTTCCTTAAGAAAGCGGAAAGCGACGCGTGGTTGGGAGAATCTGGGGTCCGGCGCCAGCAGGCGATTGAGATCATTTGCGCAAGCTGCCACATTGCAGGCTGGGCCCACCGGGATATTGGAAACAACGCGATGCGATTGAAAGACAAGACGGCATTGGTGACGGGTGGTGCATCCGGCCTTGGCGAAGCGATTGCCCGTCGGTTCGTGGCAGAGGGTGCCCGCGTCGTTATCGGCGATATCGACATATCCGGTGGAAATACCCTGGCGGCCGATCTCGGGGTGTCAGCTCGGTTCGTGCATCTTGACGTGTCTATGGAGGCGAGCTGGCACACGGCGCTTTCTTCGTGCGACCGCCTCGATATTCTCGTCAACAACGCGGGAATCACGACACAGGGCTCGATCGAAGACGTGACGCTTGAACAGTTCCGCCATGAATTCGATGTAGACGTGGTCGGTGTGTTTCTGGGGTGCAAGCTGGCCATCCCGCTGATGAAAGACGCGGGTGGTTCGATCATCAACATGTCGTCCTTGTGCGGCGTCCGCGCGCAGGCCGATCTTGTGGCCTATAATGCTGCCAAGGCTGCCGTCACTCACCTGACAAAGTCGGTTGCGTTGCACTGCGCCAAAAAGGGCTATGGCATCAGATGCAACTCGATCCACCCCGGCGCCATCCATACCCCGATCCTCGAAAAGGTGATGGCGCAGGTCGAAAACGGGCAGGCGCTGTATGACGGCTGGGTTGCGAGCCACCCGATCGGGCGGCTGGGCACGCCTGAAGAGATTGCCGCAATCACTGTCTATCTGGCGTCAGACGAGGCAGGCTTTACCACCGGCGCCGAATTCAGGGTGGATGGCGGCAGTTCGATATGAACCGCATCTCATTCGCCTCTGGCATTGCCCCGGAATGTGGTCCTTTGGAGACGATACTGGCCGCGGCAGCGGGTGGATTCGACGCCACCGGATTGTGGGTAGAGCCCGAAAACTGGTCAGCGAATCTGACACGCGACGCGCGCGCAGCGCTTGGCGATACCGGCCTCGAGCTGCTCGATGTCGAGGTCATCTGGATCAAGCCCGACAGCGATATGGCCGCACACAAGGCATGCATCGACATCGGTGCAGAGCTGGGCGCAAAGAATGTGCTGTGCGTTTCGTCAGACCCCGACATGGGGGCGACGGCCGCCTGGCTGGCCGAATTATGTGCGCATGCGGAAGGGTCAGAAATGCGTGTGGCGCTCGAGTTCGGCATTTTTACGGAAGTGAAAGACGTGCGGATGGCAATGGCGGTGCTGGATGCGGTTGCGCACCCTCTCCGGGCGCTGCTGATTGACCCGATCCATGTTGACCGGTCAGGCAGCGCCATAACCGAAATTGCAGATATTCCGGCAGAACTTCTGCCCTATGCCCAGTTCTGCGACGCACCAGCGAAACGTCCGGATCCGGACGATTTTGGTGCGGTTATTACCGATGCCATAGACTTGCGCATGCAATGCGGCGAAGGGGGCCTGCCTCTTGTCGATCTCTACAAAGCGATGCCAAGAAACATTCCCCTCAGCATCGAGTTGCGCTCCAAGGCGTTGCGTGAGGGCTACCCGGACCCTGCCGAACGCGCGAAAATTATCGCTACGGCCACGCGCTTGTGGCTGGCAGGGCGGGCGTGATCATCATGCGCTAATACCCCGGCCCCGGCTGCATTTCAAAACCGCCGGAACGCGGCGCTGGCGAGCCAGCCGAGCGCGAGCGAAAGCGCAATCGCGCACAGGCCATACAGGAAGGGCGATGTATCAGCGGCAACGGCCACGAACCGTTCGAACCCGGACTTGCGTATGACGATGTCGCGGGTCGCGGCGGCAAGGATACGGCCGTCACGGATCAGGAAGGTTTCGGCAGTGTAATGCCCGATCGGCACCCGCGCCGGGATCGGCAGGCGGACCCGATAGAGCACGCCGTTGGTGATTTCGACTGAACCCGGCTGATCAATGAACAGATCGTTTTTCCGGCGCAGATTGACCAGGCCGTTTTCGAACCGCGCCTGCTTTGCCGGCGAACCGGCATCGGCTGGCGAAAGCTGGATATTCCCCAGGCCGAGTTCATAGATCGCTGCGGTGCGTTCATCAATCAGCTTGCCGAGAGGGCGCGACGTGGCGACTGCGTAAAAGCCCGGCGCTGACTGAAAGCGCGTGCTATCCGCATTGGCCCAGATCGTGCCAAGAAGCCTCTGCTTTTCGCGCACAAGGATCGGCTGGCTTGGCCCCTTGAGGACAACCGCGATATCCGCATCGCGTTGCGGAAATCGACCGTCGGGATAGAGGATCGCTCCGAACAGCAAAAGCTCTGCGCCGGTAAAGCTGTAGACGATATCGACATTGCGCTGCGACACGTCAGGCACAAGAATGGGTTCGCTTGCGCCGACCGTAAAAGCAGCAACGAGAAGCAGGATGAGCGCCCGGATCATCCGAAATATTCGATCGTGTAAAGCTCGGGCGGACGGTAGGTAAGGCCAAGGAACATCCGGAACGCCACCAGCAAGACAATGACCGCCAGCGCCATTCGCAGTTTTTGCGGCGGCAGCCTGACCGCAAGTCGGGCGCCCATCTGCGCCCCGAACACACCGCCGATCAGCAGCAGCCCGGCCAGCACAATATCGACTGCGTGCGTTGTGAGCGAATGGACCATGGTCGTAAAGGCCGTCACGAGCAGGATCTGGAGCAGCGATGTGCCCACCACCACCCGCGCTGACATGCCGAGCAGGTAAATCATCGCCGGAACCACAACGAATCCGCCGCCAACGCCCAGCAAGACAGTCAATATGCCCGCAATGAACCCCAGCCCAAGCGGCGCGAGCGGCGAGATATAAATACCCGATTTGTAAAAGCGCCAGCGAAACGGAAGGCTCGCAATCAGCGGATGATGGTGGGCCTTGCGGGCTTGCGCAGGCTCGCCGGAACGCTCGGCCCGGATATCGCGCCAAGCATCGCGTGCCATCAGCCAGCCGATTGACCCGAGCATGGCGACGTAAAGGATATTGATTGCGGTATCGATCTGGCCAAGGCCGCTCAGCGCGTTGAACAGCCAGGCGCCAGCCAGCGCCCCGACCACGCCGCCTGCAGCAAGCAGCAATCCCATCGGCAGATCGACGCCGCCGCGTTCCCAATGTGCAAGCACTCCCGAAACGCTGGCACCCGTCACTTGCGTTGCCGCTGATGCAGCAGCGACGGTTGGGGGAATGCCATAGAAGATCAGCAACGGCGTCGTCAGAAATCCGCCGCCAACACCGAACATGCCAGACAACAGGCCAACCATCCCGCCAAGCAGGATCATGGTCAGGATATTGACCGACATATTGGCTATGGGAAGGTAGATTTGCATCGGCTTGGCCCCACCCTAACGCTGTGCAGCGGCTGGGCCAAGCGCGCATAGAGACTGATTGACGTGCAGCCCATTCGCGTGCTTGCCCGCAGGTTCAATGTTCCCTAATCGTTCAGAATAATGAACACCCCAGCGCAGATCATTGACCCGCCCTATTTGAGCCGATTGAACCCGCCGCAGCGCGAGGCCGTACTGACGACCGAGGGGCCCGTGCTGATGCTCGCGGGAGCGGGCACCGGCAAGACTGCGGCGCTGACCGCCCGGCTCGCCCACCTGATCGCGACTCGGCGAGCCTGGCCGTCTGAAATCCTTTCGGTCACTTTCACCAACAAGGCAGCGCGCGAGATGAAGGAGCGCGTCGGGCGAATCATTGGCGACGCGGTGGAAGGCATGCCGTGGCTCGGCACCTTTCACGCAATTGGCGCGAAGATGCTGCGCCGCCATGCAGAGCTTGTCGGCCTGCAATCCAATTTCACGATCCTCGATACTGACGACCAGATCCGCTTGCTCAAGCAGGTCATCCAGCTTGCCGACCTTGACGAGAAACGCTGGCCCGCGCGGCAATTGGGCGGGCTGATCGATCAATGGAAGAATAAGGGCTTGACCCCCAAGGACGTCGACGCAGGCGAAAGCGAACGCTTCGGCAATGGCCGCGGAGCAGAACTCTACCAGATCTATCAGGACAGGTTGAAGGCGCTCAATGCCTGCGACTTCGGGGATTTACTGCTCCACGTCCTCACGATCCTCAAGGGCCATCGCGACGTGCTTGAGCAATATCAGCAGCGCTTCAAATATATCCTGGTCGACGAGTATCAGGATACTAACGCCGTCCAGTATCTCTGGCTCCGCCTGCTCGCCCAGACTCGCAAGAACTTTTGTTGCGTCGGCGATGATGACCAGTCGATCTATTCCTGGCGGGGAGCGGAAGTGACCAACATCCTGCGCTTCGAGCAGGATTTCCCGGGTGCTGCGATCATCCGGCTTGAGCAGAATTACCGTTCCACGCCACATATCCTTGCCGCAGCGTCGGGCCTGATCGCGCATAATGGCGGGCGGTTGGGCAAGACATTGTGGACTGAAGTCAATGACGGCGAGAAAGTCGATGTGATCGGTGTTTGGGACGGGCCGGAAGAAGCCCGTCGTGTTGGCGAAATGATCGAAACCCACCAGCGCAGCGGCGGTTCGCTTGATGATGCCGCGATCCTTGTCCGCGCGCAGTTCCAGACGCGCGAATTCGAAGAACGCTTTATCTCGATCGGCCTGCCCTACCGCATTATCGGGGGTTTCCGCTTTTATGAGCGCGCCGAGATCCGTGATGCGCTGGCCTATCTCCGCCTTGTCAACCAGCCCGCCGACGACCTCGCGTTCGAGCGCATCGTCAACCAGCCCAAGCGCGGGTTGGGGGACAAGGCCATAGCCAAACTCCAGATGCTGGCACGCGCCGAGGGCATGCCGCTGAGCCATGCTGCCGTGCGGATCATCGATACCGACGAATTGACCCCGCAGGCCCGGCGGGCGCTGGGCGGATTCGTCGGCAACCTCGCCAACTGGCGCGACCGTGCCAAAGATCTCTCGCATCCAGATCTTGCCCGCGCGATCCTCGATGAGAGCGGCTACACTGCGATGCTCCAGGCCGACAAATCACCCGAAAGCGCAGGCCGCCTCGAGAATCTGAGCGAGCTTGCCCGCGCGATGGAGGATTATGAAACACTCGGCGCGTTTCTCGAACATGTCAGCCTCGTCATGGAAAGCGACGCAGCCGCCGATGAGCCGAAAATCACGATCATGACGATCCACGCCTCCAAAGGGCTGGAGTTCGATCGCACTTTCCTTGTCGGGTGGGAAGAAGGCGTCTTTCCTTCACAGCGGTCTCTCGACGAGGGCGGCCTCAAGAGTCTGGAGGAGGAGCGCCGCCTCGCTTATGTCGCGATCACCCGCGCGCGCACGCGCTGCACGATCATTCATGCCGCCAACCGCCGCATCTATGGCCAATGGACGTCGAGCATCCCGTCGCGTTTCATCACCGAATTGCCCGAAGCGCATATCGCCAGCGAAACGACAATGAGCGGCGGCGAAAGCCTGTGGCGGGCCAATTGGTCCGAACAATCAGACCCCTTCGCCCATCTCCAGCGCAGCACGGGGCGAGGGCCCGGCTGGCAGCGGGCGGCATCTGGCGGCTATTCGAGCCAGCCGACCCGCATCGTCGAAGCGCGCGGCACTGCGGTGAGCCTTGGCAATAAGGGCCGCAGCGACGTTTCGCTGGGCCTGCGCGTCTTTCACACCAAATTCGGGTATGGCACGATTGCCGAGATCGAGGGCAACAAGCTTGAAATCGATTTTGAGGCGGCGGGAAGAAAACGTGTCCTCGACAGTTTCGTGACCCTTGCCTAAGCGAACCTCATGACGAATATCTCCGAGGCGGCTCACGCCGTTGCCCATTCGGGCGGTTATATGGCCATCGTTGCCAAATACGAAAGCTGGAAGATCGCGACCGCCGTCTGGGTGGGGATTGATGATTGGCTGATCCACGCCCAGTTCGGGATGATTATCTTTGTGCTGGCGGCGATCCTTTGGCGCAGGCCGATCGGGGCATTCCTGCCGGTCACGCTCGTGGTCGTCAGCGAAGCAATCAACGAAGTGCTTGACAGGTTGAACTATGGATCGTGGCGCTGGCCCGATACGAGCCGCGACCTCATCTTCACGATCGGGTGGCCGTTCATCCTCTTCCTGTGCGCGCGCACAGGCCTGTTCCGGCAGGACTGAATGGCGAAGCCGCAATCACCGCTGTCGTTTCACGACTATCGCCTTTTCTGGATAGCCCGTTTTTCGGCCGTCCTTGCCCAGGTCGGGATGGTTGTCGTTATCGGCTGGCAGGTCTATGACATTGCCCGCACCGACTATGGCATGGACCCCAGGGCCGCCGCTTTCCAGCTTGGCCTGATCGGCGTCGCGCAATTCCTGCCGCTGCTGCTCCTGATGCCGGTCGCCGGATGGATGGCCGACCGGTTCGACCGGCGGATCGTCGCCGTCGCTGCGATTTCGCTCGATATGGCCAATGCGTTGGCGCTGGGCTGGATGACGATGCACGACACACTGACGCTGCCCGCGCTGTTTACGATTGCGGCGCTGCACGGTGTCGTGCGCACTTTCAATGGGCCGTCGCTTAGCGCGATTGCGCCCAATCTTGTGCCCGCAGCCTCGCTGCCGCAGGCGATCGCGATGAGCAGCATCGCGTGGCAGACCGGCGGTATTCTTGGCCCGGCGCTTGGCGGTTTTGCCTATGCTGCCCGCCCGGCCTTGCCCTACTGGATCGCAGCCGCGCTGCTTGCCATTGCGGCGTTGTCGGTCATTTCTATCCGCCCCGTGGCCCGCGTCTCGATCAAGGGGGGCTCACACCCGCTGCGTCAGATGATCGACGGGCTGGGCTATGTGCGCGGGCACCGCTTCCTGCTCGGAGCGATC
>JANLQV010000237.1:0-2236 GCA_031368025.1 Sphingomonadales bacterium
GAACTCCAGAAGCGCGAGGCCGAGTCCAACGCCGCCAACGCCAGCAAGACCGATATCGGCTGGGGCCACCAAATCCGCTCCTATGTCCTCCAACCCTATCAGTTGGTGAAGGACCTGCGCACCGGCGTCATTTCCACTGCCCCCGGCGATGTGCTGGACGGCGACCTTGACCGGTTCATGGCTGCCGCCCTATCGCAGCGCGTAACGGGGGAAAAAGTCGATGTGGAGGATGTCGATTAAGGCTGGCACTGCATTCGCGCTTTCTGGCGCGATGCTGCTGGCCGCGTGCGGCGGAAAAGGTGCCCCGCGCCCGGATAATGACGTCCCGTCGGCGGAGTTCCCAACCGCACACCGCCCGGTTGCCCCGATCGTTTCGAGCCGCTGGTCAACCGAAGAAGCGCGTGACCGGCTGAACGAAGCCGATCGGGTGATGGACCTTTCCGGCATCACCCCCGGCATGACCGTGGCCGATATCGGCGCGGGCGAAGGCTATTACACGATCCGCCTGGCCGAACGCGTGGGGCCAAAGGGCCGTGTGCTCGCGCAGGACGTGATCGCGGCGGTGCGCGACAAATTGGCCGACCGCGTCTATCGCGAGCGGCTCGACAATGTCAGCGTGAAGCTGGGCGCACCCGCTGATCCCAAGCTGCCACCGGACAGTTTCGATCGCATCCTGATGGTGCACATGTATCACGAGATTGCGGCGCCCTATGAATTCCTCTGGCGGCTGCGTCCCTCGCTCAAGCCCGGCGGTCGCGTTGTTATTGTCGATGCCGATCGCGCCACGGCGAATCACGGCACCCCGCCGGCGCTGCTTGCCTGCGAACTGGCTGCGGTGGGATATAAGCTGACCGAGGCAAAGCTGTTGCCGCAGCAGGGCACCTATTTGCGGGTGTTCGAACCGGTGGGCAAGCGGCCCGAGCCCGGCGCCATCACCGTCTGCAAGGGCTGATCAGCCCAGCCTGTCAACTTTCGCCTGAAGCGCTGCCAGTTGCGCCTTGAGCGCCGCAATCTCATCATCCTTCTTGTCGCCCGTCCCCGTCTTGGGCCGGAAGGCGCTGGTCGCCGCTTCGAACATCGCGATGTTGCGCTTGGCAATTTCACCGAACGGCCCGCTGGTGATCGCGCCCTCAAGCGCCTCACGGAACTGGCTGTGGTTCTTGCGGAACGCATTCATCGACGCCTCGAGATAGCCTGGCACCATCGCCTGCATCGAATCGCCGTACATGGAGATCAACTGCCGCAGGAACCCGGCCGGAAGCATCGTCTGCCCGCGCCCTTCCTCATCCATGATGATCTGGGTGAGGACGTTGTGGGTAATATCCTCGCCGCTCTTGGCATCGAGCACCTGAAACTCGCGCCCCTCACGCGTCATCTTCGCGAGATCGTCGAGCGTGATGTAAGCGGACGTGTCGGTATTATAAAGCCGACGGTTCGCATATTTCTTGATGATGATCGGCGTCGATCCATCATTAACAGTTTTGGCCATGGCACAGACCCCTGAAACGGAAAAAACCATCCTAGCACCGATTTATAGTGCGCCGCAACATGGGCGCAGCATTGTGCAACAGAACTGAGCAGGCGCGGCTATTTTCTGATCCGACGCCACGCACCGATCCCCTGCAAAGGCAGGGGTCCAGCCCGAGATGGCAAAACCGCTCGCGACATCATTCTCGTCAAGGCCTGGGCTTCCGCCTGCTCAGGAATACGAGACGGTCATTTCCGTCCGAATCACCCACACCAAAGACGCCGCAACAACAGTGGTGCAAAAAACTGATCCACGAATTTTTTGGGAACTTGCATCCAAATAGTAATTATTTGTGTTAATACGCCATTCAAAGACAATATTGAAACATTGTTGTATGATTGCAACAATAGATTGGAATTATAGCAATACAAAGAACAAATAGCCGATTGCCTCTTGCCCAAGACCGGAATTTTATTCTGTCTCCATCCCACCACCGCGCAGATTCATGAAAGCGCGAACCATTTTGGGGATAAAGAATGAAAAAGAGTCGCTATCTGTTGGCCAGCTCGCTGGCATCCACCCTCATCCTCACCGCATCGCCCGCATGGGCGCAGGAGGCGGCCCCGGCCGCGCCAAAGGCAGCGGAAACTTCGGATGGCGAGGCCAGTGGCGATGAAATCGTTGTGACTGGGTCACTGATTTCCAATCCGAACCTTCAGCGTTCCTCACCAGTGAACGTGACAACAGCGGCAGAGATCGAACTCAGGC
>JANLQV010000241.1:0-3205 GCA_031368025.1 Sphingomonadales bacterium
GCTGGCCGGCCGAGGCCGCCGGCTTTGCCTGTGACCTCGAACAGTCCGACCAGGTGCGCGATCTGCCCCGCCTGGTCCGCGAACGATTCGGGCGGATCGACATCATCGTCAATTGCGCGGCCTTCGTCGGCACCAGCGGTCTGGAGGGCTGGGCGGTTCCCTTCGAACAGCAGTCGGACAAGACCTGGAGGAGGGCGATTGAGGTCAATCTGACCGCCCCCTTCGTGCTGGTTCAGGCTGCCGCGGCCGACTTGCGGGCTTCCGGCCACGGCAGCGTTATCAATGTTTCCTCGATTTACGGGCTCTCGGGGCCCGATTGGCGGCTCTACGAGGGCACCAGCCTCGGTAACCCGGCCGCCTATGCCGCCAGCAAGGGCGGGCTGATCCAGGCCACCCGCTGGCTCTCCACCACGCTGGCGCCCCACGTCCGGGTCAATGCCATCGCACCCGGCGGCGTCTTCAGGGACACCCCGGAGCCGTTTTTGAGCCGCTATACCGCCCGCACCCCCCTGGGGCGGATGGGACACGAGGAAGATTTCAAGGGGGCGGTGGCCTATCTGGCGTCCGATTTATCCGCATATGTGACTGGCCAATGTCTGGCGGTCGACGGTGGATGGACCGTGTGGTAATGCCACGCCAAATCATGAAACCGCGAGAATCCCGGGTATGTTGAGCTGTAGCAAGTGTCTGCTGCCGGAAACGGCTGAGGCGACGTCGTTCGATGACCACGGATCCTGCAGCGTTTGCGCGCAGATCGAGGTTCGGGACACCCAGATCAATTGGGATGAGCGCCACGGCCAGATGATGGAACTGGTCGCACAATACCGTGACAAGGGACTGTACGATTGCATCGTGCCGTTTTCGGGCGGCAAGGACAGCGTGTTCCAGCTCTGGTACGTGGTCAAGAAGCTCGGCCTGAAGCCGCTGGTGGTGCGCTTCGACCACTGGTTCTATCGCCCGCTGATCGAAGAGAACAACACCAGCGTGTTCAAGCAGCTCGGCGTCGACGTGCTCAACTTCACGCCGAACTGGCATGTGGTGCGCGAACTGATGCTGGAATCGCTCAAGCGCCGCGGCGATTTCTGCTGGCACTGCCACACCGGCATTTATGCCCACACCATGCAGATCGCGATCCGCTACGAGACGCCGCTGTTGTTCTGGGGCGAGAGTCTGGCCGAATACCAGTCGTTCTATTCCTACGACGAGATGGAAGAGGTCGACGAAAAGCGCTTCAACCGCGCCATGAATCTCGGCATCACCGCCGACGACATGTACGAATTTCTGGGCGGCCGCGTCGCCAAGCGCGACCTCTATCCGTTCGTCTATCCGCCGCGCAAGGAACTGATGCGGATCAAGTGCCGCTCGATTTGTCTTGGCAGCTACATCAAGTGGGACACCAAGAAGCACGTCGAGATCATCAAGCGTGAGCTCGGCTGGAAAGGCCAGGAAGTCGAGGGCATTCCGCCGGAATACGATTACGAGAAGATCGAGTGCTTCTTCCAGGGCGTGCGCGATTATCTGAAATTCATCAAGCGCGGCATGGGCCGCACCAACCATCTCGCCAATATCGACATCCGCAACAAGCGCATGACCCGCGAAGAGGGCGAGGCGCTGGTGCGGGAGTTCGACGGCAAGCGTCCGCCGAGCCTCGATCTGTTCCTGGATTATCTGCAACTGACCGAGGAACAGTTTTTGGGCATCGCGATCAAGCACGAGGTCAGCCCGTGGCAGTTCTCCCCGAACGACGTGCAGCCGGGCAGGCGAATGCCCGATATGGACCGGTGGAATAATACGCAGGTGCCATGGCCGAACCATCCGGGCGTCGAAATCGGCGGCAAGGGGTAGTCTTTATCGGCGGCGGCGTCGGGGGAGCGAAGCGATGTCAGGCGTTGCGATCGTCGACTACGGCATCAACAATGTGCGGTCGGTCCGCAACGCCGTCGAGTATTGCGGCTTCGATCCGATCGTAACCCATGATGCCGACGTGATCGCCGATGCCTCGCATGTCATCCTGCCGGGTGTCGGCGCCTTCGGCGACGCCATGAACAACATCCGCACGCGCGGCATCGATGAAATCCTCGAACGTCACGTCAGGGAAAAAGGCAAACCGTTCCTCGCCGTTTGCCTCGGCATGCAATTGCTCGCGAAGTCCTCGGAAGAGCACGCCGACGACGGTATTCCGCATCGGGGGCTCGGCTGGTTCGATGCCGACATCCAGCGGCTGCGGCCCAATGATCCCAGGCTGAAGATCCCGCATATGGGCTGGAACATGGTGGCGAAAGCGCGCAACCATCCCATCCTCGCCAATATCAGCGAAAAGAACCTCGCGTTTTATTTCGTGCACAGCTTTGCGATGAGCTGCAACAATGCCGAAGACATCGTCGGCCTCGCGCAATATGGCCAGTCGGTGACGGCGATCATCGCGAAAGACAATATTGCCGCGACCCAGTTCCATCCCGAGAAGAGCCAGGATACCGGGATCGAACTCGTCAGTAATTTTCTCCGCTGGAATCCGTAGCCCAAGATGCTCAAGAAGCGATTGATTCCAAAGTTCCTGCTGCGTGACGGCAGGCTGGTGAAGTACGTCAGGTTCTTTGAAAACGAACGTATCGCCGGCAATCCGGTGACGACGGCGAAGGTCTACAACGACTACGGCGTCGATGAATTGATCGTGCTCGACATCGTTCCGAGCGAAGCCTCGCGCAGCCGCGTGGTCGATATCATCGAGCGAATGTCGGAGGAGATATTCATGCCGTTCACGGTCGGCGGCGGCGTCAAGACACTGGACGACGTCAACGCGCTGTTGCGCGCCGGCGCGGACAAGGTTTCGGTCAACTCGGAAGCGGTGCGGCGGCCGGAATTCGTCCGCGACGCCGCGCGGGTATTTGGCGATCAGTGCATCACGGTGTCGATCGACTACAAGAAGATCAGCGCGCATAACGCCACGGTATTCATCGACGGTGGGCGCGAGCACGCCGCGCTCGATCCCGTCGAGTGGGCGCTGCGTTGCGAGGAGTTGCATTGCGGCGAAATCCTGCTCGGGTCGATCGACCGCGACGGCACCATGAGCGGCTACGATCTCGACATCATCCACAAGGCGGCAAACGCCCTCAGCGTGCCCTTGATCGTGTCGGGCGGGTGCGGTTCACTGCAGCATGCGATCGACGCGCTGGAGGCGGGCGCGTCCGCGGTGGCGATCTCGTCG
>JANLQV010000243.1:0-5124 GCA_031368025.1 Sphingomonadales bacterium
GCTTCATAGGCATGGCCGATATGCGGACGGCCATTGGGGTAGCTGATCGCGGTCGTAATATAAAAAGGGTCTGACATCCGGTCAGGCTTTAGCGTTGTTCGCTCTCTGAGCAAGGCCAGCGACATGCCCGCCCAGCGCAAACACCGTCATTTGCGGATCGAGCGATTGGCGGACCGCGCTTTCAGCAAGGCTGCGCGCCGCCGACCACGCGTCCAGCGCACCCGCCAATGCCCGCCCGCTGCGGTTGCGGGCTTCTTGAGCGATAAAGGCGGGCGCACGGGCCAGAAACGCCTCATAGCGGCGCTGCGCAGCCTTGACCGAAAGCGATTGGGCCAATTCGGCGCGCACCGCATTGTCGGCGTCGCCATTCCGGGCAATGGCGCGCAGCGAGGCATCAAGCCCGGCCAGATCCAGCCCGGCATAGCCCAAAGCCCGTCCCGGTGAGCCCTGCCCCGCCGCGATCAGCGCGGTCAGTTCCGCTTCATCAATGGCGGGAAGCGCGCGCCGCAATGCCACACGCATGGCACCGTCATCTAGTGCCTCAAACCGCAACAGGCGGCAGCGCGAACGGATCGTGGGCAACAGGCGCCCCGGCGCGTGGCTGATGAGCAGGAAGATCGTCCCCTGTGGCGGTTCCTCAAGACTTTTGAGCAACGCATTGGCGGCGCCGCGCTCCATATCATCAATCGAATCGACAATCACGACGCGCGACCGCGAAAAGGAGGGCGTCAGTGCGAATGTGCCCCCCAGCGCGCGCACCTGATCAATCGTGATGTTCCGCGTCCGCTCGACATCGGGCGGCCAGTCGCGGCGTTCGACTTCACGCAACGCCTTCATATCCTTGGGCAACCGGTCGAGCAGGATGAAATCGGGATGAGTATGGGCCTCAACCAGCTTGCCAATCGGGTGGCCTTCGGGGACGTCCAGGCCCTCCCCCGATATGTCCGGCCCTGCCGCTTCACACAGCAACCGTTTGGCCAACGCCTTTGCGACACCCGCCTTTCCAACCCCTTCGGGCCCGGCGATCAGCCAGGCATGATGCATCCGGGGGCCGCGCATCGCGGTCAGGAATTCGGTGATAGCGGCATCATGACCGACGACGGCACTCATAACAGATCGTCCAGCGCCGCGAGCAGTCGGGCGGTCACCGCTGCTGCATTCCCGGACGCCGAAACCAATCGAAACCGCCCCGGATCGGCTTCAGCCATTTCTTCAAAAGAACCAGCAACTTTTTGATGATATTGATGATTTTGAAGCGCAAAGCGATCGGCCTTGCCACCGTCGCGCACATCGGCCCGCGCCGCAGCTTCGCCCGTATCGAGCGTCAGAACCAACGTCCGGTCGGGAAGCAGCCCTTCACTCCCGACCGCGTGGAGCGCCATCATGTCGGCATCGCTGAGCCCACCTGCCCCGCCCTGATAGGCGCGTGTGGAATCAACAAAACGGTCGCACAGCACCCAATCGCCGCGCGCGAGCGCGGGGCGGATGGTCTTTTCAACATGATCCGCGCGCGCAGCGGCGAAGAGCAATGCCTCGGAACGCGCACTCCAGCGATCGGCCTCGCCTTCCATCAGCAGCGCACGGATTGCTTCTGCGCCGGGGCTCCCGCCCGGTTCACGGGTTGTCACGACAGTGTGCCCGCGCGCACGGAGTGCATCGGCCAGCGCCTGAAGCTGGGTCGATTTGCCGACCCCCTCTCCGCCTTCAAGGGTGATGAATTTTGCGCTCACCCGCCGAAGAATGACATCAAACCGGCCCAGACGCGACCGAAAAAGCCGGCTTCAGAGACGGCCTCTTCGGCCACCAGCGGCATGACCTGCGGCGCGGTGTCCGGCGTCGTCACGACCAGATCGGCGATGTGCTGGCCCTTGGCAATCGGTGCCTTGATCGGGCCGTCATAGACCACGCTGACCTTCATTTTGGCGGACGCGCCCATCGGCAGTGTCACCGCAATATTGCGCGGAGCGACCAGCCCGACCGTGGAAGAACTCCCCATCTGGACATCGGCATGTTCGACGACCTTGCCAGCGGCCACCAAAGGCTTCGATTCCCAAGCCTTGAAGCCCCAATCCATGAACTTCACCGATTCGGTAATGCGATTGCTGAAGCTGTCGATCCCGGCGACGACCATCACGATCCGGCGGCCATTTTGTTCAGCCGAGCCGGTAAAGCCGTAACCCGCTTCATCGGTGTGGCCGGTCTTGATCCCGTCTGCGCCCGGAATCCTGCCGAGGATCGGGTTGCGATTGGCCTGGGTGATGTCCGCGCCTGCGCCCATCGTCTTGCCCCAGGTGAATTCGGTCTGGCTGTAGAATTTCTTGTAAAGATCGGGCGTCTCGTCGATCGTTGCCCGACCGAGCGTCGCCAGATCCTTGGCGGTGGTGTAGGTCACGCCGCCGTCAGGCCAGCCGTTCGACGTGCCATATTGACTATTGGCCAGGCCAAGCCGCTTGGCCTCGGCGTTCATCTGCGCAACGAACGCCTGTTCGGTGCCGAACATCCCTTCGGCCAGCACGACACAGGCATCATTGCCCGAAAGCGTGACGATCCCGTGGAGCAGGTTTTCGATGCTGACCTGTTCTCCCACCGAAAGGAACATCGTCGATCCAGCCTCTGGTCCGTGCCATTTTGTCCAGGTTTCGGGGCGGACAGTGAAGGTCTGATCAAGCCGGAACTTGCCTTGCTTGATCAGGCGGAAGGCGAGATGCGCCGTCATCATCTTCGCCATTGAGGCAGGCGGAATGCGCCGGTCGGCATCCTTGGCGTAAAGCACCGCGCCGGAGGACAAGTCGATCATATAGGCCACTGGCGCACCCGTCTCAAACGGCGGTGCCGCGGCACTGACAGGGATGGACAGGCCAAGCAAGGCGGCGGGAAACGCAAACAGGCTTTTCATAAAGGGCTTTCGACTCAGCGGGTGATCCTTGCGTCGCGATAGCCTTTTGCGGTCACAGGGCCAAGCGCCGCCTTTGCTGCCGCAGTGTTGGCATAAGGCCCGGTTCGCACGCGCCAGTATTTGCCGCTCGCCTGAACGGTGCCGCCCACCTGTTTCGCCGCAATATTGGCCCTGGCTTCGGTGCTGAATGCGCCCACCTGGACAAAATATGCCCCGCCCGCCGCGACTGGCACATTGGGTGGCAAAGGCTTTACAGCGGCGGGCATCGCGGCGGGCTTGACCATAGCAACAGGCGTCGCGCCAAGCTTCTTGCGCAGCGCGTTCAGCAAGGCGGGCGGGGTTGCCAGTCGTTCGGCAGCCGTTCCGCCATTCAGCAATGCCGTTTTTTCATATTCAGGAGGATTGACCCGGCGGACGCGGACCGGGAAATTTCCCCGCCCCTCAACGCCCAATTGCCGGGCGGCGCCTTGCGAAATATCGATGATCCGGTCACCGGTGAAGGGTCCCCGATCATTGATCCTGACGAGGATCGTTCGCCCAGTATCAAGATTGGTGACTTCGACATAGCTTGGCATCGGCAATGTGCGATGCGCAGCCGTGATCGCATCGGGCTTGAACATTTCGCCAGTGCTAGTCTTGTGACCGGCAAGCTCGGCGCCATACCAGCTCGCGCGGCCGACCTCGTCATAACTTGCACGCTCTGCGGGTGCGTCCGCGCCGATCAATGCGACCCCGCCTGCGACAAGGAGAAAAATCCTAATATTTTGTCTCAACTGCATCCGCTAATAGCCCCACAGACAAAGCATAAAAGTTCGAACAATTATATTCGAGGATGACGCGATAATTTCCGGTCAGCAAATAGGCCGTTGCACCCGGGCCGTCCGGCTCAAGCAAGCTGGCAAGATCGGTGTCGCGCAAACCCTTGCTTTCGATTGGCACCACGCCAAGCGCACGCCATTCGCCAATCGTTTTCCACTGGCTGTGCCGGTCATACACGCGCGGACAGCGCGAGGGCAGCATACGAGCGCGGATCGCTCCCCGGTCGAGTGTTGCGGGAACCACGGCCTTTACGCCCCACGGAAGCCCGCTGCGCCATCCCGAGTAGACAAAATAATTGGCGATTGACGCCAGCGCATCGGCCTCGCTAGCCCAGATATCAGCCCGCCCGTCACCATCGCCGTCCCGGCCATAGCGCAGATAGGTGGACGGCAGGAATTGGGGATATCCGGTGGCCCCGGCCCAGCTTCCCTTCAATTGTTGACGCGGGAAGCCCTTGTCCATCATCTTGAGCGTGGCGATAAACTCGGTCGTGAACAAGCCGCGCCGCCGTCCCTCATAAGCCAGCGTCGCCAGCGCATTGGCGAGATCGAAATCGCCGGTATAGGCGCCGTAATTGGTCTCATGCCCCCAGATCGCGATCATGATCGCCTCCGGCACGCCGGATTCGCCTTCAACCTTGCCGAGAAGGCTGCGCAGTTCGGCGTATTTGGCCCGCCCACGACTGATCCGGGCGCTATCGACATGCTGGGCCGCATAGGGCGCGAATTTGGGGATCGGCGCATCCGGTGGTCCGCCGGGCTGGGCGCGATCAAGATCGACAACCCGCTGGCTGAAATAAAGCGTTGGCATCACCCGATCGAGCGTGCCGGCCGAAACGCCCTGCGCCACGGCCTGGGTGCGAAGCTGCGTCACAAAGGCCGGAAACCCGCCCTCATCCTGTGCCTCGGCCCTGCTCGCCACCGGCGCGCCGGTGATCAGCGGAAGGCATGCCAGCAGCGCGGCAGCGCGTAATCGGTAACCCCACATGAGCGGAGTGTTGCACAAACAGGGCGGCGCGGGAATCCCAATTCGTCCCGGCGCTTGCACCCATGGCCGTGTCTCCGCTATGCGGCCCGACATTCAAGCGGACAGGTGGCCGAGTGGTTTAAGGCACCGGTCTTGAAAACCGGCGTGGGTTCACGCTCACCGTGGGTTCGAATCCCACCCTGTCCGCCAGACTTCATCGCCCGCAAAGTGGGCTCCGTTCAACGGAGGGCCGCGCGATAAACATCACGACGGTTGCCAATTTTCAGAACAAGGATTGTGATCTCCGCATCCTCGATTTTCGCGATAATCCGGTAATCGCCAACCCGGTATTTCCAGAAGGTTCCGAGTTTCGATCCCTTGAGCGCTTCGCCGATGATGCGCGGATCCTCGAGCGGCGCTACGCGGTCCCGCAAAAATGAAAG
>JANLQV010000259.1:0-3514 GCA_031368025.1 Sphingomonadales bacterium
CCAGCACTGATCCGCTCGCAATCGCGAACAATGACGATCCCGGATCGTTACGGACGAAGATGGTTTCACCCTTGCGATAGGCCCGCGCTTCGGAATCGAGCATGAACTCGCGCATCTGGAGCGGTGAGAGATGGTTGAGAATGACGATGTTCGAACGCAGGAATTCAAGCCATTCATCGACGCTGCGCTTGCCCGGCAGCTCCTTGAACTTGGCCTCGAGGATGGGTTCGTCTGCCGGCTTCAGATCGGTGTTGCCATTGATGAACTCGACCACGTCATGGCCCTGGTTCATGCAATGCTTGATCAGCGGATACCCTGCGAGCGCCCCGATCACGAAGATGCCGGGATTGGTCGTCTCAAAGGTCGGGGAGAGTTTGGGATAAGAGACCCGGTCTTCGCTGGTGAATTCAACACCACAGCCTTCCACGAACTTGCGCGGCGGAGCCGAACCCATGCGGGCGATAATCCGGTCACATTTGACCTTCACTTCACCGTCGGTCGTGTCGAACGTAATGAAACCCGGCTCGACAAGGTTGGGGGTGGTATCGGCACGAACGATAATGCGCCCGGCATCGCGCGCGGCGAACAGCGCCTTCACGTTAGCGTCTTTCGCGGTCGAGAATTCCGGCCCACGATTGACGATCGTCACGGTATTGCGCTGTTCGGCGTCTGCCGCGAGGCCAAGCGCATTTTCGATACCGGCATCGCCGCCGCCAATTACTGCGATATGTTCATCGATATACTCGCCCGGATCGTCGAGCTGATACTGGATGTGCGGGAGGTCAAAGCCCGGGCAGCGCAGCATGTTGGGATTGCCCTGCGTCCCGATTGCCATGATCACATTTTCGGCCTTGACCGTTTCGCCATTGGTCAGCTCAAGCGTGAACTCTCCTTTGGTGCCCGAGATTCCCTTGATTTCGGCATTCTTGCGGACATTGACCTTGTTGCCGTCGGTCTGGATATCCCAAGTGTCGAGCACCGCCTCACGCTTGCCCGCAGCGAAATCGACATCGGCGCGCAGCACGAGCTGGCTCGGCGTCGCCATGACGTGCTTGCCCTTCTGGTATTTGAAAATCGTATCGGAGAGATGATCGGTCTTTTCGAGCAGCACATGAGAAAGGCCGAGCTTGGCCGCGCGCGACGCAGCGCTCAACCCCGCGGGACCGGAACCGACGATCGCAATCCTGTAAGGCTGTGACAAAGTTCCCACCCCCAATGCACTGACCAACATCGCCCGCGAAACAGCAAGTCTGATATGATTTCAGGTGCGAACCCTGATCACTACTCTATCATCTTGGACGTGTTGCGCTAGACTGCAAAGAGCAAAAATTAACCACGGTGCATCGAATGACGGCAAGGACCAGCGACACATCGGGAACAACACGTCTCATTTTGGGCGCAGCGGCAGTAATTGCCCTGATGGCCGTCGGGCTGGCCGTTTGGAAGCGTTCTCCACGAGCAACACCTTCTCCCGCGCGGCAGCTCGAAGCGCCCAAGGGAAATGTCTCAGCGATGATATCGGGACTTGAAGCAAAGCTGAAGGCCAATCCTGACGATGCCGAGGGCTGGCGCATGCTCGGCTGGGCATTTTTCGAAACCCGCAAATTCGCTGAATCAGCAACCGCCTATGCCCGCGCGACGCAGATCAATCCGGGCAAGGCCGAATATTGGTCCTCGCTCGGTGAGGCCAGGGTGATGGCTGGCCCCGGAGACGTGCCTGCACAGGCGAAACAGGCGTTCGACAAGGCGGTCGCGCTCGATCCCAAAGATCCTCGTGCGCGCTATTTCCTTGGTGTGGCGCGCGACATATCAGGCGATCACAAGGGCGCGATCGACGATTGGTTCAAGCTGCTTGCCGACACGCCGCAAGGCGCACCTTGGGAAGCCGACGTCCGTCGCCTGATTACCGATATCGGGGCGAAGGAAAAAATCGACGTGGCCGGCCGTCTCGCTGCGATCCGCCCACCCCAAGCCACGGGCGGTGCAGCGATCGCGACAGCAGCCATTCCCGGACCTAGCGCGCAAGATATGCGTTCAGCCTCGCAAATGCCCAAGGGTCAGCAGGATGCAATGATCCAGGGCATGGTCGACGGTCTTGAGGCGAAACTGAAAGCCAATCCGAAGAATGCGCCAGGCTGGATCATGCTGATGCGCAGCCGCATGTCGCTGGGTGAGACGGTCAAAGCGAGCGCGGCCTATGCCGGCGCACGCGCCGCCTTTGCCAGCGATGCGGCTGAACGCGGAACGATAGACGCAGCCGCGCGCGAACTCGGGGTGAACTAACCCTGTTTCGCGACAAGCGCCGTCAGCGCATCCGTATTGAGCGGCTCGGCGCACAGAAAACCCTGATAATAGTTGCAGCCTTCGCGTGCGAGCAAGGCAAGCTGCTCTTCGGTCTCCACCCCTTCGGCAATGACCGCAAGGCCCAACGATCGCGCCATATCGATCACGCCGCGCACCACGATCCGGTCACGGGTCGATCCGGTGATGTCCTGCGCCAGTTTTTTGTCAATCTTGAGATAATCGAGCGGCAAAGCCTTGAGATAGGCGAGGCTGGAATACCCCGTGCCGAAATCGTCGATCGCGACGCGGCATCCGCCTGCTCGCAGCGCTGCGAGCAACGAAGCAGCATTGGCCAGATCTTCGATCAACCCGCTTTCGGTTATTTCAACTGTCAATCGCCCGCGCGGAAAGCCGCTTTCGTCGATCAAGGCGAGCAGGCTTTCGACAAATCCGGTGCGCCCGATATCGCCAGCCGTGACGTTGATCGCCATGCGCAGCGCCGAAAGCGCATCCGGCCAGCCTGCCGCAATATGCGTCGCGCGCCGCTGGATATGCGCCGACAGCGCAAGCAGGTAATCAGACTGTTCGGCCACTGCGAACAACGTCGCAGCGCCGAGTTCTCCGTGTACCGGGTGTCGCCAGCGGGCGAGCGCCTCGACACCGATGATCCGCCCGGACGTGATCGAAACCTGCGGCTGAAACAGGATGTCGATCTCATCACGGCCAAGCGCATTGCGCAGATCGGCCTGAAGCGAAGCATCGCGTGCAGCACTGTCTTGCGCAGCGTTGGACACCATCCGGATCCGTCCCTGATCGGACGCCTTGGCATCGGCGAGAGCAAGACTCGCGCGTCGCAGCAAATGGCTTGCATCCAAATCCGCCGCGCTGCTTTCAACAATGCTGACCCGGCTTGTAAGCGTGATCAGATGCGATCCGGACAGCAAGGGGCGTTCAACCTGATCAACCAGTTGTTCGGCCAGCAGCATGACGCGATCGTCATCGATCGGGCCATCAATCCCGATGATGAATTCCGACCCTGCCGTGCGTGCGACAAGCGTGCGTTTGCCTGCCACTTCACTGACCAGCGGACCGATCAGCCGGGCGACGGATTGGAGAAGTGCATCCCCCGTTTCGTGTCCAAAGGCCGTGTTGATCATCTCGAACCGTGTAATGGTGAGCAGAAGGACGTGGAATTTTCCGACGCCCAGTCGGGTCTCGATCCAGCGGCGCG
>JANLQV010000279.1:0-1658 GCA_031368025.1 Sphingomonadales bacterium
GCTGGCAGGATTATGCCTTCCGAATCCGCCCAATCCCGCAGCAAAGCGTCAGGAATCTGGATCAAAAGCCCCGCACCATCGCCCAGCAACGGATCCGCGCCGACCGCCCCGCGATGATCAAGATTGACCAGAATTTCGAGGCCACGTTGAACCGTAGCGTGCGTTTTTACGCCTTTGATGTTCGCAACAAATCCCACGCCGCATGCATCATGCTCGTACCTTGGGTCATATAGTCCTTGTTTCGGCGGATAACTCATCCGGCGCCGTTTCCCTCTTTGTCCATGCAGAATTAACCTGCGCGGTAGACCGAAGCGCGCGCAATTTGAAGCCATGAATCAATGGCAGGACGCAACGAATCTTGCGACCGGGCAAAGCTGGGTTTTCTTGGCGGGGGTGGATACCCTAATCGGCGTCGATGCTCGGGCTCCCGATATTGGCATGCGCAACCCCGCCATCGACCGTGATTGTATCGCCGACCACATAGTTTCCAGCATTGCTGGCGAGGAAGATGGCCGCTGCGGCCATGTCTTCGGGCATCCCGATCCGCTTGTTGGGAATATTTCTCGAAACTGCGTCCCCATGATCGCGCGCAGTGCGGTTCATGTCAGATGCGAACGCGCCGGGCGCAATCGACGTCACGTTGATCTGGTCCTGGATGAGGCGAGCCGCGATGCGGCGTGTCAGGTAGATCAGCGAAGACTTCGATGCCTGATAGCTGAAAGTGTCCCAGGGGTTGAGACGAATGCCGTCAATTGACGTGATGTTGATGACTTTGGCCGGCTGCGCCTGCGAAGCAGCGGCCTTGAGCAGCGGATAGAGGGCCTGTGTCAGGAAGAACGGCGATTTGACATTGAGGTCCATCACCTTGTCCCAGCCAATTTCCGGGAAGGTTTCAAAATCGGCGCCCCATGCGGCACCGGCATTGTTGACGAGGATATCGAGCTTCGGCTCGCGCTCTGCGAAACGCTCGGCAAGCGCCTTGCACCCGGCAACGGTCGAAACATCCTGCGGCAAGGAGAAGCAGTTGGAACCAAGTTCTGCCGCCGTCGCATCGCACTGATCGGCCTTGCGCGAGGAAATATAGACCTTTGCGCCCTGCGCAATGAAGCCTTCAGCGATATGTCGCCCGATATTCTTCGATCCGCCCGTGACGAGCGCGACGCGCCCTTCGAGCGAGAAGAGCTTGTTGATATCCATGATTATCCGCCTCTCTTGATGGTTTCGCGCGCCACGATCAGTTGCTGGATCTGGCTTGTGCCTTCGTAAATCCTGAAAATCCGCACATCGCGGTAAAGCCGTTCAATGCCATAATCGGCGACATAGCCGGCACCACCGAAAATCTGGACCGCGCGATCCGCCACGCGGCCGACCATTTCGGAAGCGAAAAGCTTGGCCGCCGCGCATTCAAGGATGACATTTTCGCCCGCGTCCCGCTTCGCCGCCGTCTCGAGCACCAGCGCCTTGGCTGCGAGCAACTCGGTCTTGGAATCGGCGATCATTGCCTGGACGAGTTGAAAATCCGAAATCGCCTGCCCGAACTGCTTGCGCTGGGTTGCATAGGCCACCGCATCGGTGACGAGACGTTCCGCCACGCCAACACACATCGCGGAAATATGGAGGCGCCCCCGGTCAAGAACACGCATCGCGACCTTGAAGCC
>JANLQV010000328.1:0-5580 GCA_031368025.1 Sphingomonadales bacterium
TGGTGATCGATTCGGTAGCAGCGCTTGTGCCGCGCGCCGAAATCGAAGGCGAAATGGGTGACAGTCATGTGGGCTTGCAGGCGCGGCTCATGAGCCAGGCGCTCCGCAAGATTACCGGTTCGATCAGCCGTTCGAATTGCACTGTTATCTTCATCAACCAGATCCGCATGAAGATTGGCGTGATGTATGGCTCGCCCGAAACGACGACTGGCGGCAATGCCCTTAAATTTTATGCCTCAGTGCGCCTCGACATCCGCCGCATCGGGCAGATCAAGGACAGGGACGATATTGTGGGCAACACGACCCGGGTGAAAGTCGTCAAGAACAAGGTGGCGCCGCCCTTCAAGCAGGTCGAATTCGACATCATGTATGGCGAAGGCATTTCCAAGACCGGTGAAATCCTTGACCTCGGTGTGAAGGCCGGGATCGTCGAAAAGTCCGGCGCCTGGTTCTCCTACGACTCGGTTCGCATTGGTCAGGGCCGCGAGAATTCGAAACTGTTTCTCAAGGAAAATCCGGAGCTGGCCGCCAAACTCGAACAAGCCATTCGCGGCAAGACCGAAGCGGTTGCCGAAGAAATGATGACAGGACCCGAAGCGGACGACGATCTTTGATCGCGTAAAACGCTTCAAGCAACCAGAGGCCCGCTACGCCCCCGTAGCGGGCCTTTTTGCGATCTCGAGAAACGGAGCGGTCAAACTCCGGGTTGAACCGTTTGCCGAAGCTGCGAAGAAGGGCCAATGACGCCGCTCTTTCATCTGATTGGCCTGCCAACCGATTGCAACAGTTCGTTCGAACGGGGCCCGGCGCTTGCGCCGCCTGCCATTCGTTCAGCCCTTTGGAGTGATCGTGGCAATCTGGCCTGTGAGAACGGCATGGAGATTGGTGTCGATTTTCTGCTTGATGACAAGGGCGATCTGCCGCTCGACGAAGTGCCGCAAGACGATATCCGGATCCGCGGCGCCGTTGCCGCATGTCTTGTTGACGGCACCATACCCATCCTTCTGGGCGGCGACCACGCGGTTACCTTTCCGGTCATGCAGGCCATCCATGGGCATCACGGTCCTGTGACGATCCTCCATTTCGATGCCCATCCCGATCTTTATGACGATTTCCAGGGCAATCCGCGCTCGCATGCCTCTCCGTTTGCGCGGATCATGGAGGCAACGCTCGCTGACAGGCTTGTGCAAGTGGGCATCCGCACGCTCAACAGGCATTGTCGTGAACAGGCCCAGCGGTTTGACGTTGAGATCATCGACATGCGCGGCTTCTTGCCCGATCGCGTGCCCATCCTCGATGGCCCGACCTATATCAGCCTTGATCTGGATGGCATTGATCCCGCCTTTGCGCCGGGCATCTCGCATGCCGAACCCGGGGGGCTCAATGTTCGCGAGGTGCTCGCGGTGCTCGATCGGGTAAAAGGCCCGATTGTCGGCGCCGATATTGTTGAGCTTAATCCGCGCTTCGATATCAATGGTGTCACGGCGATACTTGCTGCAAAACTGGTCAGGGAGATCGCGTCGCGCGCAGCCGCCAACAGGGAAAAGAACACATGACCAATGCTGCTGACTGGCAGGGTGCTGTTGGCAACAACTGGGCGATCGAGTGGCAACGCACCGATCGCAGCCTTGCCCCGCTCAATACCGTCCTGGTTGATCGCATCGTCGCAAAGGCGGCGAACGACTCCCGGATTCTTGACATCGGCTGCGGCGCAGGGGCCACGTCATTCGCTTTGGTCCAGCGGCTTCCTGAAGCAGCCATTACGGGTATTGATCTCTCCCAGTCCCTGATAGCGGCTGCCAAGGCGCGTAACCATGAAGGCCGCATCCTATTCGAAAATCATGATGCAACGCGCTGGACCGGCGGCGCATGGAAGCCCGATCTGCTGGTTTCCCGGCACGGTGTGATGTTCTTTGATGATCCCGTCAGTGCCTTCACCCATTTTCGCGACATTGCAGCACCCGAGGCGCAACTGATCTTTTCCTGCTTTCGCGGGCGCAACGAAAATGAATGGGTCAAGGACATCATCACATTGTTGCCGGTCAGCGTGCCATTGGGTGATCCCTATGCGCCCGGACCGTTCGCTTTTGCAGAGCCCGGCCATGTATCCGAAATTCTCTCCGCTGCGGGCTGGCGTGTCGGGAAACCGGAAGCCGTCGATTTCTCCTATATTGCAGGGAGTGGCGAAGATCCCGTTGCCGACGCCATTGACTTTTTCTCCCGGATCGGTCCCGCTGCTTCGGTGATTCGAACACTTGGCGACGAACAGAAAACTTTGTTCTTTCAAGAACTTTCGAAACTTTTATGCAACCGTTTGGCCAATGGCAGAGTATTATTCAAAGCGGCGGCCTGGATCTGGTCGGCGCATGTATAGTGGGAGAAAGCACATGACCTTGATCGTTCATCACCTGAATAACTCGCGTTCGCAACGTATCCTTTGGTTGCTTGAGGAAATCGGCAGGCCATACGAGATCAAACATCATCAGCGCGACGCTGTGACGAATCTCGCGCCGCCTGAATTGCTGGCGATTCATCCGCTCGGCAAATCGCCGATGATCGAAGACCAAGGACGTGTCGTCTATGAATCCGGCGCGATCACCGAATATATCTGTGAGCGCCACGGCGGAGAGGCCTTTGTTCCGGCACGCGGCACTGACGATCATGTCCGCCATCTCGAACTGATCCATTTTGCAGAAGGTTCGGCGATGACGCCGATCCTTCTTGCACTTTACACATCCCGCCTTGGCGAGGCCGCCGCTCCGATACTGCCGCGCATCAATGAACAACTCGACAGCCATTTTGACTTCATGGAAAGCCAGTTGAGCGATACAGGCCATTTTATTGGCAACACCCTGTCGGCAGCCGACATCATGCTGAGCTTTCCCGCCGAGGTTGCCGTGATGCAGGGACGCACTGCGACGCGCCCGAAGCTCGGTGCGTTCGTCAAGGCCATCCACGCGCGCCCTGCATGGCAGCGCGCGCTGGAAAAGGGCGGGGCGTACAACTTCGCTTAAGTCGCAACCATCTGTTTGACCACGTCTTCGGCAAGTTTTCCGCCCAGTTCGGAGACGTGGTCATAGCGCGCCTCAAAGCTCGCCAAACCTTGGCTCATCGAGCGCAGTTCGGCATCAAGGCCATGAAGCCCAGCCTCCGGGATGGTCGCTTCCACTCTGTCCCAGCGTTGCCAGTGGGGATGCGAACCGATCCCCAAAATCTGACCGCGCCTGCTGGAAATGGCGGAACTTGCCTTGGATGTGGCGCCGTTCGGCGTGTCGATGGCCAGGTGGCACATCGGTTCCAGCAAATAGGGCTGACACATCGGCAACGCTTCGTTCATCGCGACACGACCGGCGATGCGGAAGGCCAGTTCGGAGCTGTCCACACTGTGGAACGATCCGTCGACCAGCGTCACCGCGACGTCGATCACCGGAAAACCGAGCGGCCCCTTCTCCATTGCGTCGCGTACGCCCATTTCGACAGCGGGAATCCATTGTTTGGGAATGGCGCCGCCCGTGATCTTGTCGTTGAACTTGAACCCTTCTCCGCGTGGGAGCGGACGGATTTCGATGATGACATCGCCATATTGGCCATGACCACCCGATTGCTTCTTGTGACGGCCCCTTTGGGTCACGCCCTTTCGAATGGACTCCTTGTAGGCAATCCGCGGGGCATGTACGTCCACCTCCACGCCATAACGGCGTTTCAGCTTGGCGAGCGTAACCGCCAGATGCTCATCATTGGTCCCACGCAAAAGTGTGTCGTGGCTGAGATCATCATGACCCCAGGCAAGCGCGGGATCTTCCTCGACCAGCTTGTGGAGCGCGGTCGAAAGCCGGACGTCATCCTTGTGGTCCCGCGTCGCAATGGCAAGGCTGGCATTGCGCGGGGGCAATTCAACCAGCCGGACCGAAGTGTCGCCATGCGCCTGTGCTCCGAGCAGCATGCCGGGGCGGGCATTGTCGGCCTTGGCAATCGCAACAATATCTCCGGATTCTGCCTTTGAGAGTTTGGTTGTCTTCTCTCCCTGCATGCTGAAAAGCGCGCCGGCGCGAACAGCCTCCCCGTCGCCCGCGATCAGTTCGGCCCCTTCTGACAGGCCATCGCCAAGGATGCGGGCCAGCGCCAACCGGCCGACCGAGCCGCCATTGGCGATCTTGAAAATCTGGACGCTGCTGCCGTTCGTGCCAAGCCGTTTGGCGGTTTCCCGGGCGCCGGGGACTTCATGGCGGAGCATTTTCAGCAAGCGGCGCACCCCGAAACCGTTAAGGGCAGAGCCAAACATCACCGGCACGACGAGGCCGGCACGGGTTTCCGCCACCAGGTCCTTGAAAATTGTCTGGATGTCCGGTGTCTCGTCCGACAGCAATTGTTCGAGCAGCGCATCATCATGATCGGCAAGTTGTTCGAGCATGTGGAAGCGCTCACTGGATTCACGTTCGGCCAGGTCTTCGGGGATGGCAATCTGTTCTGACGCTTTTCCGGGCTGGTAATGAAAGGCGCGTTCGAGCGCGAGATCGACAAAGCCCGTGACGGCATCGCCCTCACGGATCGGGATTTGCCGTGCGATCAGCGGGGCGCTGCTGAGTGGCTGGAGAGCCTCAAGCAAGTCGCGGATGCGGCCCTTGGCGGAATCGATCTTGTTCACGAAAATCGCGTGTGGCAGGCCCATCGCTTCGATGCGCTTCAAGGTCGGTTCGACCAGTGGTGCGCGCGCCGGATCGGGATCGACGATGACCAACGCCATATCCGCCTGTTCAAGTGCTGAGAGGCCATCGGCGGCGAAGCTGACCGAACCCGGCGCATCAATCAGCGCAAACTTGTCTCCAAGATAATCGAGCCTGAACAGGTTTAGCTCGGTTGAGCCCCGTCTGGCCCGCGCTTCAGGGCTGGAATCGCCCACGCACGTCCCGGCTTCGACGGAGCCCTGACGTGAAATGGCACCGCTCGCAAAAAGCAGTGCCTCGGCCAAACTGGTTTTCCCGGCCCCGGCTGGCCCCACCAGGGCCACCGCTCTAACGCCGTTGACTGTGCTCGCCATCATCCAGCTCCTTATTGACACAAGGGGCGCCGGGGCGATGTGCGCCAGGGCGCAAGAGCAGCATCAGACGCTTGTTCCAAGTGAGTCGCAAGTCCTGAATCTCATCTGTGCCACGGACGGACGCTTGATGCGGCCCGCCTGCTCCCCTAAGCGGCAGAGGATATGACTTCGACCAACGATATCCGCCGTTCCTTCCTCGATTATTTCGGGGCCGCAGGGCATGAAAAGGTGGCGAGTGCGCCGCTTGTTCCGCACAATGATCCGACATTGATGTTCGTCAATGCGGGGATGGTGCCGTTCAAGAATGTCTTTACCGGGCTTGAGACACGGCCCTATGTCACGGCAACTTCGAGCCAGAAGTGCGTCCGGGCGGGCGGCAAGCACAATGACCTCGACAATGTCGGCTATACGGCGCGGCATCACACTTTCATTGAAATGCACGGCAATTTCTCGCTCGGCGACTATATCAAGGAGCAGGCGATCCATCATGCGTGGACGCTGCTCACCACTGAATGGGGGCTTGATCCCGACCGGCTGACTGC
>JANLQV010000349.1:0-2044 GCA_031368025.1 Sphingomonadales bacterium
TGCGCGGGCACCGCTTCCTGCTCGGAGCGATCACGCTTGACCTGTTCGCCGTCCTGCTGGCCGGGGCGACGGCACTGCTTCCGGTCTATGCGCGCGACATATTGAAGGTCGGCCCGGAAGGTCTGGGCTGGTTGCGCGGCGCACCCGCTCTTGGCGCAACGATCATGGCGTTGTGGTTTTCGTTCCGGCCGCTTTCGCACAATGTGGGTATGAAGATGCTCGGCGCGGTCATTGTCTTCGGCGCGGCGACAATCGTGTTCGGCTATTCGAAAAGCATGTGGCTCTCGCTTGCAATGCTGGTCATCCTCGGCGCCGCCGACATGCTGTCGGTCTATGTCCGATCCTCGCTGACCCAGATGTACACGCCCGACGAAATGCGCGGGCGCGTCAACGCCGTGTCGCAATTGGCGATTTCGGGTTCGAACGAACTTGGCGAAGCACAATCGGGCCTTGCTGCCGCACTGATCGGGCCGGTGGGCGCCGTTGTGATAGGCGGCGTTGGCGCGATTGCGGTGACCCTGATCTGGGCCTATATTTTCCCCGAGCTTCGCCGTGCGAAGACCTTTGATCCACCCAAGGAGTTGTCGACATGAAGGCCGCAAGCATCCTCGAAACCATTGGAAATACGCCGCATATCCGCTTGTCCCGGCTGTTTCCGGACGCCGAAGTGTGGATCAAATCCGAACGCGCCAATCCCGGCGGATCGATCAAGGATCGCATCGGCCTGGCGATGATCGAGGATGCGGAAAGGTCAGGCGCGCTCCAGCCCGGCGGCACGATCGTCGAGCCCACTTCCGGCAATACCGGCATTGGCCTTGCAATGGTCGCGGCGGTAAAGGGCTACAAATTGATCCTGGTCATGCCCGAAAGCATGTCCATCGAGCGCCGTCGGCTGATGCTGGCTTATGGCGCGAGTTTCGATCTGACTCCGCGAGAAAAGGGCATGAAGGGCGCGATCGAGCGCGCGATCGAGATTGTCGCCACCACCCCCGGCGCATGGATGCCGCAACAGTTCGAAAACCCGGCCAATATCGAGGTCCATGTTCGCACCACCGGGCCTGAAATCCTCGCCGATTTCAAGGATACGCCGCTGGATGCGATCATTACAGGTGTTGGCACAGGTGGGCATATCACCGGGGTCGCGGAAGTGCTCAAAAGAGCATGGCCCAGCCTCAAGGTCTTTGCGGTCGAGCCCACGCTCTCTCCCGTGATCAGCGGCGGCGCCCCGGGGCCACACCCGATCCAGGGCATCGGCGCGGGCTTCATCCCCGCCAACCTCCATACCCAGTTGCTCGACGGCGTGATCCAGGTCGATCCGGCCGACGCCAAGGCGATGGCCCGGCGCTCCGCGACTGAGGAAGGCATGCTGGTTGGCATCTCATCGGGTGCGACCCTTGCCGCGATCGCCCAGAAGCTGCCCGACTTGCCCAAGAACGCGCGGGTACTGGGCTTCAACTATGACACAGGCGAACGCTATCTGAGCGTTCCGGACTTCCTGCCGGAATAGGGCGCGAAAAGTCTGGTTCCAGACGGCCTCAAGCCGCTCCCTGATCACCCAGGGAAGAACAACTTCGCCAGCGCCGCACCGGCGCCGATCAATCCAGCCATTGCCAGCGCGCCCTGGAAAAACATTTGCGGTGTCGCGAGCCGAATATCCTGAACCAGCGTCGATGTCTGGGTTTGAATTTTCTCGCTCTCGACCCGCATCTGCGCGATGCGTGCCAGCTGTTCTTCCAAATCTAGCGGTTCATATCGCGGCTTGGTTGTCATTGCACTTTCCTATCATGCCAAAGGCTGTCGTTCAATGAACGCGCCAAAGGCCGCAATCGGATGCAAAAAGCCCGGCAGGATCGCTCCCGCCGGGCTTTTTGTTTTAGCGATGATGTTCCGCTCAGTCGCGCGAACCGAACATGCGCAGCAGGAACATGAACATGTTGATGAAGTCGAGATAAAGCTGCAACGCGCCCATTACGACCGTCTTGCCGACCATCTCGGTGCCCGCAACGCTGCTATACATGCTCTTGATCTTCTGCGTGTCATAGGC
>JANLQV010000205.1:0-2504 GCA_031368025.1 Sphingomonadales bacterium
CGCTCGATATGTGCCGGCTTAGCTCAGTTGGTAGAGCACCTGATTTGTAATCAGGGGGTCACGAGTTCGAATCTTGTAGCCGGCACCATATTTTCAATGACTTAGCTATTCCCGATTTTCTGTAAACTCGTTTTGAAAACGTGTTGGGAACGGTGAATTTTTGGGGTTACACGTTCCCTGAATTCAATTTGCCTCATGAACGCTGACCGCGATAAATTCTGGCTCGGTACCCGGCGATGAATAAAGTGGTGACCAGAACGCTGGTCCAGAGTTCCACAGCGTGATCCTTTGAAATTCCCATGAGAATGATCACGCCCGCCATCCCGGCAATCGCCGCCCATGTACCATAAGGGTGGAACCACATCCTGATCTGAAGGCGCTCAGGCGCTTCGGCCTCAAACTTGGCGCGCAGACGCAATTGGGCAATCGCGATCAGCAGATAGATGAACAGCATGATCGCGCCAGATGCGTTAACGAGAAAGTTGAAGACGCGGTCGGGGGACAGCACTGACGCGGCCAGTGCGCCGTAGCTGAACAGGCTGGCAATCAGGATGGCGCGTGCCGGCACTTTGGACCGACTTAACCGAACGCAGGTTTGCGGAGCATCGCCATTCTTCGCGAGGCCAAACATCGCGCGGGATGTGATGTAAATTCCCGAATTGAGGCATGAGAGCACAGCAACAAGGACGATCGAATTCATGATGATATCCGCAGCAGGATAACCCATCGCGCGCAGCGCATGGGCGAATGGCGAAACCCCGGTTTGAATCTCGTTCCAGGGCACAACCGATACGATCATCAGGATCGACAGGACGAAGAAAATCAGGATGCGCAGCGAAACCGAGATTGTCATCCGCGCGATCGTTTTCGCACCTTCCTCGGATTCTGCCGCCGCCAAGGTTGCAATCTCGGCTCCACACAGAGAAAAAATCGTCGTTGAAACACCCGTAAATATTGCCGCGATCCCTGCAGGTGCAAATCCTCCATGCGCGGTCAGGTTGGAAAATGTGGGTCCGGCTGGCGAAGTCAGCCCAAACGCATAGGCACCGGCGACAAGAATGAAGACGATGATTGCAACGACCTTGGTCGAGGCAAACCAGAATTCAAATTCGCCATAGGATTTTGCCGACAGCAAATTCACCCCGGTCAGGATCGCCATCAATACCATGCCGACCTGCCAGACCTCGAATTGCGGAAACCAGCCGCAAATGATTTTCGCGCCGGCAATCGCTTCAATCGCGATCACGACAACCCAGAAATACCAGTACAGCCAGCCAACCAGAAAGCCCGCCCAGTTTCCCAAACCTTCGCGCGCAAAATCGGGGAAGGTCTGCACGCCCGGTATGGCCATTGCCATTTCCGAAATCATCCGCATCACGAGCAGGACGAGAAAACCTGCAAGAGCATAGCTGAGCACCGCCGCCGGGCCAATGGTGCTGATCGCGGTCGACGATCCGACAAACAGCCCGGCCCCAATGATCCCGCCAAAAGTGATCATCGAAACATGGCGCGATTTGAGCGAGCGGCTGAGCTGGGCTTCCGCCCTGTCTTCGGGTGCGTTCATTATACCAACGGTCACTTGCTTCCCCTTCAGAATTGAACCAGTCATGCTCGCCCTGGCATTGCATGGATGTTCATGATGCGACCCACGGTCTCGGCCAAGGGCGTTGCGCGGGACGCAACGCCTCATAGGCTTTGGCAAGACGCAGCACGCCCAGATCGTCGAAGCGTTGCCCGATGATTTGCAGGCCTATTGGCAGGCCATCAGTCGTGTATCCGCAGTTGATCGAAGCCGCTGGCTGCTCGGTCATATTGAAGGCAACAGTAAAGCCGATATGCTCGAAGGGCCGTGACGGATCGTCAAGGGGGCTCGCCAATTCAGCAGCAAAAGCCGGCACTGGCGCTGTGGGCGAGAGCATGAAATCAAAGCCTTCCATCGCCCGTATCCCCGCTTCCTGCATCCGGATGATCTGATCGAACCCGCGATAGACGCTGAGGCCGTCATATCCCTGGGCCGCTTCCACCCATTGGCGGATATAGGGAAGGATCAGGGCATAGCGCTCGCGTGGCAGATTTTGAGTTTCGTCAAGGAAACGGGTCCGCCAGAACCGGTCAAGACCATCGAGCATTGCAGGCGTCAGAAAGGGCTTTACCGGAATGATGTGCGCACCCGCTGCCTCGAAGGCCTGCGCTGCTGCGGACACAGCCGATGCGATTTCGGGTTCAACGGACATGCCACAGCCCGCCTCCATCAGCAGGCCAATGCGCAGGCCTTTTACGTCGATGTCGAGCTGCGACCAAGCAATGTCGGCTGGGGGCAGGCTCATATAATCCCGGCCATCCGGTCGCGCGATCGCAGACATCATCAATGCCGAATCCTCAACGCTGCGCGTCATGGGTCCGGCGACGCGCCCGATATAGGGTGGATCAATCGGAACCCGCCCGAAGCTTGGCTTTAGCGCAAAGATTCCGCACCAGCCCGCAGGCAGGCGCACCGAGCCGCC
>JANLQV010000377.1:0-4100 GCA_031368025.1 Sphingomonadales bacterium
CCGCCGACAACGTCGCCGACCCCGGTGATCCGCCGTGCAGTAAACGTGACCGGCACTACCACCGGCACTTTACCCAGCCGACCCTGGCCCGAGGCGCGGACGCCCTCGATGCCGGTCTGGTCAAACGCGACGAAAGGAGACGTCAGCAGATAATCGAAGCGCGCGCTGGCAAAGGCCCCGTCGAGCCGGGCTTTCAACGTAACGTCGCGTCCGCTCATATTGGGAAACAGGGCCTGCGGTTCCAGCAGCTGCGCGTCGATATTGAGTGGGGAGAATCGTCCATCGGCGAGATCTATGATGCCCGACATATTGGCGGTGAGGGCCTTTGAGGCCAGCCGCAGCCTGGTCTCCAGTCGCCGGTTTTCAAGCGTGGCATCGCCGCGGATGCGCAAGCTGGGCCCGCTCAGCCGCTGGACTTTCCCTTTGGTAATCGTCGCGAGCGCCAAACGACCGTCGAGCCCGAACACACCCTTGTTGGCGGTCAGGGCAAGCTGCGCAATCCGCGCGCCCGAGACATCGCCGAGCAGGCTGCCCTGCCAGCGCGTCCAATCGCCATCGCCTTGGATCCTGAGCGAGACCGGCCGCACCGTCCCGATGACCTGGCCGAAAACGCCACCTGCGGGCGCGCGCAGTTCGGCATCAACATCGAAGCGGTTGCCGTCCGGTTCTGCATCGAGCAACAGCGCCAGCCGATCCCCTGCTGCAGCATCGGCTTTGAGCGTGATGAGCGCGCGTCCCCGGCGGATATCGGCGCTCCCGGCCAGCCGCCCGATCCGGCGCTTGCCGCCCGCAACGGTCGGCTCGATCACCAGCCGGTCTATCGTCAGGCTACCGACGCGAATGTCGAAGCCCGGCAGGATTGAGCCCTTGACCGCCGATGGCCGCAATTTGGGGAGCCGGTAGAGCGTCGCGATCGGAATGCGCAGGCTCGTGATGTCCAGCCGGTTCGCGAGCCAGCCCGCAGGCGTCCAATGCAGCCGCGCTTCTGAGGCATGGAAAAACAGGCCGTTGGTGTCGTAGAGCCTGACGTCCTTGAGGCGCGCCTTCGAATAGATCGACCCGTCGATCCGGCCCACCCGAATCCGCAACCCCGATTTGGGTGCTTGTGCGGCGATCTGGTCGGCAATGAAACGATGCCCGATACCGCTATCGGCAATCCACAGCAGGAAAACGGCCACCAGGACCAGTCCGCCCAGCGCAATGCCAATCCAGCGCAGCGCCCGCATCAAAACGCCTGACCCAATGACACAAAGACAGTGATGCGTGGATCGCCCTTTTGCGGATTAACTGGCGTACCGACATCGATGCGGATGGGGCCGAAGCTCGAATAATAGCGCCCGCCAAGCCCCGCGCCGAGCCGGAATTTTGAGAATGCGGGAAGCGAGGATGTGTCGACGCTTCCGCCATCGAGGAAGGGAACGATTCCGAAATTGCCAAACCGGACACGGGCTTCAAGTGCAAATTCTGTGAGGCTGCGTCCGCCGACAGGATCATTGGCCGCGTCGCGTGGTCCGATTTGCTGATAACCAAACCCGCGAACCGAGCCACCCCCTCCCGAATAGAATCTCCGCGATGGGGCAATCATGCTCAACTTTGCACCGGAAATGCTTCCCAACCGGACCCGGCCAGCCATCACCACCTTGTCCCCAACAGGCAAATAGTAACTGCCGTCAAACTGGGAACGGACATAGGCAAAGCTGCCCGAAGCGATTGAAATTTCGGGCGAAACCCGAACGCCCAGACGAAAACCCTTTTTGGGGTCCAGAAGGTCGTCGGATCCGTCATAGTTGAGCGTCGCAGGCAGCGCGCCGATGAAAAATGTCCGGCGCGGAGAGTTGGCGATCTTGGTCGCGTCGCGCTCGCTGGATGCCAGAAATTCGGCGCCGAGGCTCCACGTCCATTTCTTTTGCCAGATGATGTTGGTCTGGCGCTCGATCCCGGCTCCGATATCCAGAGTGCGCGCCTGATAAGCCGAACGATTGACATGGCTCGCCTCGAACCGGGCATTGAGGACCTGATCACGTTCACGAAAATTGGATTGCCGCAGGATCGCGCCGGCATATTGCTCACGCGTCCCGACGACACCGCGAAAGGTGACAGCACCTTCGGGCCGGATCAGGTTGCGATGCGTCCAGCTCACCTCGGCGCGGAGTCCTTCGCCCGTGCCATAGCCAGCCTCCGCCGCGATCGTGCGCAGCTTGGCGGGCTCAAGCCCAACGGCAATGTCAGCCAGATCAGGATTGTCCGCCGGCACTGGCTTCACATCGGCCTGGGCAACAAGCCCTGTGGCAACGAGAGCGCGGCGCAAATCGTCTACTTTCGACTGATCATATATCTCTCCGGGCTTGAACCGGGCAATCTGTGCGACATGCCTTGCGTCGAACGGAAGCTTGGGACCGGACAGGATGATCCTGCCGAAACTGCGTTGCCCGCCCGGATCGACCGCCATCTTCAGCGTCGCGGTGCGCGTATCGTGATCGACGATCACTTGAGGCTCGCTGATCTTGGCGAAGGGGAACCCTTCCTTGCGAATCGTTCGTTCAAGTTCGGCTTCGCCGAGCACCACATTGTCGGCATCGACCGCATCATCCTGGCTGATTGCAAACGCATCGCGCAGCGCGTGTTCCTTGACGCCCGTGCTGGCAAGGCCGCTCACTTCAACATCTGCAAACCGGTAGAGCGGGCCAGGCTCCACAGTAAGCGTGACGACAAGCTGTTCGGCGTCTGCGCCTTCGACTGCGGTTTCGATATTGGCGTCATAATAGCCTTCGGCGCGCAGGATTTCGTCCAGCAGGTTGGCATCCTCGCGGGCGCGACGGTCGATCTGGGCCACATTGGCCGGCTTGCCTTCGCCTGCTTTCAGCGTCGAGGCGCCATCAAATCGCTCCACCACCGTCGATTTGTCAGCGAGGTCAAGGCCTTCGAGAACAACCCGGTAGCGTCGTTCGCCGACAATCTGGGTTGACCGTGCCGTCGCTTCGACCGCTTCGTCAGGCGAGCCCGGAACGGGCAAGGCTTCGGCGTTCATGTCAGGCCAATCGACACCCAGATCGGGCATCGCCGTCATCGGAGATTCCGGATCGAGTTCATTGCCCAGTGGATTGGTGGGTTGCGCGAGAGCAACAGTCGAGCCGGCCAGTGAAGCAACCAACACGAACGCAAGGATTGTGGTGCTGTATAGCAAGCGGGCCAACATCCAACCGCGTCTAGCGGGTGGTCGCAACCGCTGCCAGCACGGAATCAGTGCACGGTGCCAATCACGACTTCGACAGAAAGTGCGACGATGAGGCGCTCTACCTGGCGCCAGTGGCAAAACTGAATCGCATTGCCCCGATCCCGGCTGCGATCAGCCCGCAGCGCAGCCTCGGATCCGGCAAAATTGCCGAACGCGGCCATAAGGGCCGTCGCGTCGTCCAGCGTTTTGCGATCGGCGATGGGGGTCGTCATGGCGGCTCCGGTCTGGTGAGCGCTGGTTCCTATCCGGCAATCGCTAAGATCGGGCGAGAAGCATTGGTCAATCACTGGTTTACCAAAGATTAGCTGATCTTGCGCCCCGCCCAGACCACGCGGCCGATGATTGTGACGGAGTCTGGCTCGACATCGGGCCATCCGGGATAGGCGGGGTTGTCACTAAGCACCGAAAGCCGCTGCGCGGGGCGCAACGAAAGCCGTTTGACCATCAAGGCATCGTCCATCCTGATGACGTAGATCCCGTCACGCAGGCGATCGGCCGCATCGCCGCCATCGACCAGGATATCATCGCCATCGCCAAGGGTGGGGATCATCGAATCGCCCGCCACCTGAATGATCGACAGTGCATCAGGGCTCGTGGTGAGCTTGCGGAGCCATTTGCTCTCGAAGCCGATCTGCCCGGCGCGATCCTCGGTGCCCGCATGCGCGCCGGGACCAGCGGAGGCGCCGAGCCGGAGGCGCGGGACCATCACGGTTGAACCCGACGCGCGCGGCGAAGATGGCCCCCCCAGTTCGATCTCGTCGATACCAAAATAAGTTGCGAGAATCCGCCGGTCATCCTCTTTCAGCTTCCGGGGTACGCCGCGCCGGAGGAACTGTTGGAAATAGGCAGCATTGCGCCCGAGCAG
>JANLQV010000383.1:0-14072 GCA_031368025.1 Sphingomonadales bacterium
CTGCTCGGCTTTGGCTTCGGCGCGCTCAAGGGGTTGGTGGGTGCAACTCTTGTTTTCCTGCTCGCATCGCTTGTTTACAACACGATATATGGCGGGGCTGCCGACCGGCCCGGCTGGATGACTGAATCGCGCACATATCCCTTGCTCAATGCAACATCGCGGGCGCTCGTGGATTTTGTGCACGAAAGACAGGCATCGGGGGGCGAATCCGCAAAAAAATCGTGACGTCGCCGCTTTATAATCTGGAAATCCTGAAACTCGCTGCGTCAACGGCGGGGCTCAATCGGCTCAACAGTCCGCAAGCGTCGGTTGAAAAACGCTCACCAACCTGCGGCAGCCGAGTGACGATTGACATGAATGTCGATCCGGAGGGGAGGGTGCAAGCGCTGGGCGCAGACCTTCATGCCTGTGCGCTCGGTCAGGCCTCGACGGCCTTGATGATTGCCCACGCGCACGGCCTTTCGGCACAAGACCTCGCAGATGCGAGGGACGCGCTGCGGGCCTATTTGAAGGGAGAGCGTGAGCAACCGGGCGACTGGCCGGGCCTCGAAATCTTCGCGCCCGCCCGGAAACATGCTGGACGTCATGCTTCGATTTTGCTTGCGTTCGAAGCCGCCGCAGAAGCGGCGAACGCCGCGGGCGGATAGGGCGTGGAAACGGCCTCTCTGCTCCGCGAAGGCGTGGTTCTGCTCGGTGCGGGGCTGCTGTTTGTCATGCTGTTCCGAAGGCTCGGCCTAGGCGCTGTGTTGGGTTATCTGATCGCGGGTGTTTGCATTGGTCCCTCTGGTCTGGCGCTGGTTGCGGGCGGGGAATCGAAGCTCGGTATTGCCGAGATCGGGATTGCGCTTCTCCTGTTTCTTGTCGGGCTTGAACTCAATCCGGCGCGGCTCTGGCGATTGAAGCGGGATATTTTTGGGCTGGGGCTCGCGCAGGTCACGTTGGCTGGCTTGGCCCTTGCGATGATGATCTATTTTGTAGCGGACTTCACGGGGGGAGCAGCACTGGCGCTCGGCCTGCCGCTCGCGCTGTCTTCGACGGCACAGGTCTTGCCCAGCCTGAAATCGTCGGGCCGCATCAATACGCCTTTCGGGGAGCGCGCTTTTTCGATTCTGCTGTTTCAAGATCTTGCGATCGTGCCGCTGATTACGATCATTGCGGCGCTTTCTCGCGCGCCGGCTGACCCTGCGACTCCGCCAGGCTGGCAACTGGCGCTGGCAACCGTCGCTGCGATCATCGGGCTCGTGCTGGCCGGGCGGTTTATCATCAGCCCGTTGTTGCGCCTTACGGGACGTTTGGGGGAGCGGGAGCTTTTCGTTGTCATCGGCCTTTTCACGGTGATTGCCAGTGCCGCAGTGATGGAAGCACTCCATCTTTCGACCGCACTGGGCGCTTTCATCGCGGGCGTAATGCTGGCTGATTCGCCCTACCGGCATGAGATTGAAGCGGACGTCGAGCCGTTTCGTTCAATCCTACTTGGCCTGTTCTTCATCGCGGTCGGGATGGTTCTGGATGTGCAGGCAATTCTGGCCAACCCGCTCTTTGTCATCGGCATGGCGGCGGCGCTTGTCGGGATCAAGATCGGTGTCATATTCGGGCTTGGGCGATTGTTCGGCATGGATCGCCGCCCTGCCTTTGGTCTTGGGCTGCTGTTAAGCCAGGGCGGTGAGTTCGGCTTTGTCCTTTTTGCGCAGGCACAGGCGGCATTGTTGATCGAGCCCCAAGCTGCCAGCCTGTTTGGCGCTATCGTCACGCTCTCAATGGCGACAACGCCGTTCCTGCTGATGATTGCGCGGCGTTTCGAATATTCCCGGCCGCATGATGAGGGCGCACTGGAAGGGCCGGAAATGGCGCAACAGTCAAAGGCCATTGTCGTCGGTTTTGGCAGATTTGGCCAAACCGTCACGCAAATCCTGATGGCAGGCCGTATTTCCGTCACGTTGGTCGATATCAAGCCCGAGCAGATCGAAGTGAGCAATTCCTTTGGCGCCAAGGTCTATTATGGCGATGGCCGCAGGATCGATCTTCTCCGCCGCGCCGGTGCCGAAGAAGCGCAGGTGATCGCTTTTTGCACCGATGATCGCACACTGGGCACCAAAGAGCTTGAACCGATCCTGGCCGCATTTCCCCAGGCTGCCATATTCATGAGGGTCTTCGATCGCCGGCAGTTGATCGCTGTGCGTGATCTCGATCTTTCCGGCACGGTGCGCGAGCTTTTTGAATCTGCCATCCGCATGGGTATCGATGTGCTCCAGACTATGGGGCTGGACGATGAAGACGTGCTTCAGGCCGAACAATTTTATCGCGAAAAGGATGATTTGCGGCTGGCTGCGCAGGGAGAAACGGGTGACATGCGGGCAGGGCCTCCCCCGCTCTATGTTCCGCCTCGCAAGAAAGCGTCTGCATGAAACGGGATTGGCTTGCCGTAGCGGCCTGTGTGTCGGCTGCAATCGCGATCATGGCAGGCGCCTTTGGTGCGCACATGGCGAGCGGTCCGGCGATCGAATGGCTCAAGACAGGCGCGTCATACCAGCTCATTCATGCCGTTGCAGCCATTGTTGGCGGGCGCCGCCATCCGGCTCCGTCAACGGCGCTCCTGGTCGGCAGCTCGATATTCAGTTTCAGCCTGTATGCGCTGGCGCTTGGCGGGCCTCGCTGGCTCGGTGCGGTTGCACCGATCGGAGGCTCTGCGATGATCCTCGGCTGGTTGTGGATGGCCTATCGTGTTTCAGCATCGAGAAACGCTGCGACATCATCCAGTGATACCGATTTATCGACATAGGCCTGACCGATCCCGCGCGCGAGAATGAAGGGCAGGGTGCCACCCGTCATTTTTTTGTCGTGAAGCATATGCTGGACCAGGGATTTGCCATTGGTGCTCACTTGCGCGGCAAACAACCCGTCGGGAAGCCCGACCGACCGGAGATGGGCGGAAACCCGTTCGGCGTCCTGAGCGCTGCATAACCCCTGCCGGGCCGAAAACCGAAATGCCAGAGCCATCCCGGCCCCGACCGCTTCACCGTGGAGGAGTCGATCCGAAAAACCCGTCTCGGCTTCCAGCGCATGACCGAAGGTATGACCAAGATTGAGCAAGGCCCGCAGGTCTCGGGTTTCGCGTTCATCGGCTTCGACAATGGCGGCCTTGGCGCGCACGCTCGTTTCGATCGCCTTGACCTGACACGCACGGTCTCCCGCGATCACCAATCCAGCATTGGCTTCGCACCACTCGAAAAAGTCGAAATCGGCGATCAGCCCATATTTGACAATCTCGGCATATCCCGCGCGCATCTCGCGTGGCGGCAACGTATCGAGCGCCTCAGGGTCGATGATGACAATCGCTGGTTGATGGAATGCGCCGACCATATTCTTTCCGGCGCTGCTGTTGATCGCCGTCTTTCCGCCGACCGATGAGTCCACCTGGGCAAGCAGGGTCGTCGGGATTTGGATGAAATGGCAACCGCGCTTGATGATCGCAGCGGCAAAGCCGGTCAGGTCTCCGATCACGCCGCCGCCAAGGGCAATGATATGGTCGCTGCGTTCTACTCCAGCTTCAAGCAGCGCATCGCACAGGCGGGCAAGCTGCTCCCAGCTTTTCGTTCCCTCGCCGGGATCGAGGATGATCGTCTCCAGTCTTATTCCCTCCAACCCGCCGGTGAGAACGGGAAGGACGTGGCGGGCGACGTTGTGTTCGGTGACAATCACCGCTCTTCCAGCGCGAATATAGGGCTGCAGATATTGCCGGGCGTTCCGGATCGCGCCCGGCTCGATGATAACGTCGTAGCTTTGCTTGCCCAACCCGACCTTTACATCTGGCATGCGAGTTGCTCCATGATTGCATCGACCGTCGCATCATGCGGCGCGAGCTGGCTGCGAATATGGATCGGGGCGAGCGCATAGATCGGGTTTCTGGCCGCAGCCAATTCGGTCAGCACTTCGCGAACGTTCCCACCCTTCAACAAGGGACGGTTGTCGCGCCGGCCCACCCGTTCGACAATAACGTCGATATCAGCATCGATCCAGACGGCGGTCGCCTGATCGAGAATCAGTGCGCGGGTTTCAGCGTTCATGAAAGCGCCTCCGCCTGTCGCGAGAACCTTGGATCGCCCGTCAATCAGGCGGGCAATCACCCGGCGTTCCCCGTCTCGGAAATGATTTTCACCAAACCGTTCGAAAATTTCGGAAATCGAAAGGTCTGCAGCACGTTCGATTTCATGATCGGCGTCGACGAACGGGATGCCGAGCCGGTTTGCGAGACGGCGGCCAATGGTTGATTTTCCGACCCCCATCAGCCCAACCAGGACGATGGGACGCTCGCTTTTCGCGGGGGCCAAATTTGCTTCACTGTTCATCGCACCGGGGGCTATACACAGCCACCAGCATTGGGGCAAAGTGGCACCTGAATGAAACAAGGGTTTTGATAAGGTTATGGCGCGATCGATAAAGTGGTTGGTGTTCGGCCTGGTGGTCGTCGGCATCATGGTGTTCCTGTCCAGCAGGGTTTCAGAACAGCCGCTTTCCCGGCATGAAAAGGCGGTGTCGGTCGATGCGCTCGGCAAATAGGGTCCGGTGGCTCGTCGCTCTTTCGGGTATCGCGCTCATCGCGGCGATACCTGCAATGGGGCAGGACGATCCCAAATCGCTGCTTCCTCCGGGCTTTGGCGATCCGGTACAAGCACCAGACAAGGGAGCGGGTAACACTCAGGCAAAGCCTGCCGATCTGATCCCTGATGCCATATCGAAACTTCCGGCCACTGCGCCAGATGGTAATCCCATTGCTGGCGTGTTGGGGGATGATATCCTCGCCGATGGGGAGGCACTCCCCGCTGACGTCATGACACTACAGGATCTGCCCAGCGGTGTCCGCCGATCAACGGCGCAGATTGGGGTGCTGGGTCCAGACGATGGGGATATGGGGGCGAGCGCTTTTGGGCAGGAAAATGGCAGGTATCTCTCATATCTCATGCGCAAGACCCGTGCACCCATCGCCTCTCGCTGGGCCTCGATACTTCTTCGCCGGGCACTCTTGAGCAAGGTCGATACACCGCGCGGGACAAGAGGCGCCGATTGGGCAGCGGAGCGGGCCTGGCTGCTGTTGCGGATGGGCGAAGCCGATTCTGCGCGTACGCTCGTCCAGAGCGTCGATGTTGATCAGTATACGCCAAAGATGTTTCAGGTTGCGATGCAGTCCGCTCTTGCGAGTGCAGATCCTGCTGGCCTGTGTGCAATGGTCGAGCCGGCGATGGCCGTCAGCAAAGAACCGTCCTGGACCTTTGCCAAAGCGATGTGCTCCGCGCTTTCGGGCGAATCTGCTCAAGCCAGCGCATTGATCGACATCGCCAAGACCAAATCTTCGGGTCGCGGGGTCGACGGCCTGCTGGCCGAAAAAGTCGTCGGTGCCGGTACGAATACACGCAGGGCCGTCGTCATTCAGTGGGACAGTGTTCCGGTGCTGACGGCGTGGCGCTTCGGCCTTGCCAATGCGACTGCCGTTGAAATTCCAAAAATAATAACTGACGCAGCAAACCCGAGAGTTAAAGCGTGGCGGGCAATGTCGCCGCTGGTTCCGGTCGACATGCGGGCCCGGGACGCTGACGTTGCGGCCGCAATGGGCGTTTTTTCGAGCGCCGCGTTGGTAGATTTCTACGGCCAGGTTGCGGATGTCACGGATGTGTCGGCAATTTCCGGAACACCAGCGGATTCGTTGCGCAAGGCTTATGCCGAACCCGAACCATCGGCTCGGGTGGATGCCATGCGAGCGTTGTGGAATGAAGAATCGCTCGATGCGTTCGGCAAATATGCGCGACTGATCCTTACGGCACGCGCCGCTGCGCGTCTCACTCCCGATGCATCCTATGGCCGTGATACTTCGATGCTGATCGAATCGATGCTGTCTGCAGGGCTTGATGTTCAGGCGGCAAAATGGGCGAGGGTCCTCGATGGTGCCAACAACAAGGATGCCTTGACCGCCTGGGGCATGCTGGCCGTAGGAACGCCTGGCCGCGTGGTAGACTGGAATCGTAGCCGGATCGAATCGTTCCAGAAAGATGCTGGTGGTGACGATGGCCTGCGCGGAAAATTCCTGTTTGCAGGCATGGCCGGCTTGGGACGTATCAGCCCGTCCGATATTTCCGATATGGCGCGCGATATGGCGATTCCGATCGAGCGGCAAACATCCTGGACGCTCGCGCTCGAACGGGCGGTGGAGCGGCGGGAGCCTGCGACAGTCGTCATGCTCTGTGCGCTGGGTCTGGGCGTGTCGGATTGGCAACACGTATCGCCCGCCCAACTCTATCATTCCATTCAAGCGCTCAACGCTGTCGGCCTTGGTGCAGATGCGCGGATGATCGCAGCCGAGGCGATTACACGGAGCTAACGATGCAAGCCGCAGCCGATGCGCCGTTGATCGGCAGGTTCCTGGAGATGATGGCAGCAGAGGCCGGGGCATCACCGAACACGCTGATCGCCTATCGAGGAGACTTGATTGCCGCGTCGGATTTGATGCAGGGTAGCCTGAGCATCGCACGGTCCGAGGATCTGGGTCGGCTTGCGATGGCGTGGAGAGATCTTGCGAATGCAAGCCTTGCGCGGAAATCGGCTTCATTGCGGCGTTTTTTTGGATTTCTGGTCGATGAGGGTTTCAGGATCGACGATCCGTCTTCCGCATTGGCGCGGCCCGCCGCGCGTCGTGCGCTGCCCAAGATTTTGAGTCGCGAGGACGTTGATCGCCTGTTCGTCGAAATTGAAGATCGCCTGAAAAAGGCAACGGACAAGAGCAAGTCCCTTCGCCTGTCCGCACTTTTGGAGCTTCTCTATGGCTCTGGGTTGCGCGCAACTGAGCTGGTTTCATTGAGCATTCACGCGATCAATGCCGATAGACCCTTTGCAATCCTTCGCGGCAAGGGCGGTAAGGAGCGTCTCGTTCCAGTCTCGGATCGGGCCCGTATCGCGGTCGCCCGCTGGATGGAAGTCAGGCCGTCAGGTTCGGCATGGCTCTTCCCGTCGGGAAAATCCTATCTTAGTCGCGTTCGACTTTTTCAGTTAATCAAAGACTTGGCGAACGACTCTGGTATTCCACCCGAGCGTGTCAGCCCCCATGTCCTGCGCCACGCCTTTGCAACGCATATGCTGGAGGGAGGTGCCGATTTGCGTGCTTTGCAGACGATGCTGGGGCATGCCGACATAGCAACGACAGAAATCTATACCCATGTGGATAGCAAACGGCTGGTGGAACTTGTCGAGCGCGCACATCCACTCGTTGACGCCGCTGCACGCCGCTCCTAACCCCGCAGCATGATTGCTTATCTTGATTTCGAAAAGCCCTATGCGGAACTGCAGGCCCGTATCGCAGAGTTGAAGGACACTGCAGAAGGCGGACCCGCCAATATCGACGCTGAGCTTCGCAAGCTGGAAAGCAAGGCGGATCGGCTGCTGCAGGATATTTATGCGAAGCTGACGCCCTGGCAAAAGACGCAAGTGGCCCGTCATCAGCAACGGCCGCATTTCAAGGATTATGTGGGCCGCCTCGTTGATGGATTCATGCCGATGTCGGGCGATAGGTCCTATTCCGACGATCAGGCTATTATGGGCGGGCTCGGACGTATGAACGGTCGACGCGTCATGGTGATCGGTCACGAAAAGGGAAATGATACCGCAAGCCGGCTGAAGCATAATTTCGGGATGGGAAAGCCGGAAGGGTATCGCAAGGCAGTCCGGCTGATGCAGCTTGCAAACCGGTTCGGTATTGCGGTCGTTACGATTGTTGACACCGCAGGCGCGTTTCCGGGAATAGAAGCCGAAGAACGGGGTCAGGCCGAAGCGATTGCGCGATCGACCCAGGCGACGCTCGAACTCACGGTGCCTGTTGTCGCGGCCATCGTTGGCGAAGGCGGCTCGGGTGGCGCCGTAGGTCTTGCTGCAGCCAATCGCGTCGTCATGTTCGAACACGCCATATATTCTGTCATCACGCCGGAGGGATGTGCGTCTATCCTTTGGAGAACGGCAGACAAGGCTGCGGATGCTGCCGAGGCTATGCGGATCACGGCTGCTGACGTGCATCGACTGGGCGTCATTGATGCCGTCGTGCCGGAGCCGATCGGAGGCGCGCATCGTTCGCCGGAAATGGCGATCGATACGCTCGGAGCGGCGATCAATCTGGCGCTCGACGAACTGTCGTTGCTCGATGGCGCAGCACTTCGTGCCGACCGGCGGCGGAAATTTCTTGCGATGGGTGCGCTATAGCCGCAACCTCGTGCAAAGTCAGACGTAACCGAGAGAGGGAAACCCCCATGAAAAAGATGCTGATGATCGGCGGCGCCTTGCTCGCAATCGGTGCGAGTACGCCGACAGCGCTTCCAATCGCACAGCCGATGACGGCAAATGATCGCGCGGCGGGTGCCAAGGCGCACCCGCAATTGCTTGCTGAGTTCGGAGGCCTCTATGACGGCCCTCAGGCCGCATATGTGACGCGCGTAGGGCAAAAAATTGCGCTACAATCGGGACTCGCCGATACGCAAAGCGCTTTTACGGTTTCGCTCCTCAATTCCTCGGTGAACAATGCCTTCGCGATTCCTGGCGGCTATGTTTACGTTACACGCGAACTGCTTGCGCTTATGAACGATGAAGCCGAACTGGCTTCAGTCCTGGGCCATGAAGTTGGCCATGTTGCAGCGCGGCATGCCCAGCAACGCAGCAATGCTGCGACAAAGGGCACGCTTGGGACCCTTCTTGGAACCGTTCTCGGGGCCGTCATTGCGGGAAATGATGGCGCGAGGCTTGGGCAGCAACTCGCCGGTTCTCTGGCGCAGCGCTATGTCCTGAAATATTCTCGGTCTCAGGAATATCAGGCCGATGATCTGGGCGTGTCCTATTTGGGCAAGGCCGGATATGATCCGATGGCGTCGTCAACGATATTGGCATCCCTTGCAGCGCAAACCTCGCTTGATGCGCAGCTTATGGGAAAAGGCGGCAAGGAACTGCCTGAATGGGCCAGCACTCACCCCGATCCTGCAAGCCGGGTTACCCGAGCGGCCCAAAAGGCGAGTGTTACGCCTGCGACCGGGAAAGCCCGAAATCGCGATGTATTTCTAGCGGCCATTAATGGTGTTCTTTATGATGATGATCCGCACCAGGGTATCATCGACGGTCGCTCGTTCAAGCATCCGGACTTGAAGCTGGCGTTCATTGCGCCGGCCGGATTTGCAATGGCCAATACGCCACAGGCAGTCGTGGTTTCGAGCGCTGCGGGGCAGGCCCAATTTACGAGTGCGGCGTATAATGGCGATCTGAAGGGCTATGTTGATGCAGTCTTTCGCGCCGTTGGTGGACAAACCACACTCAACTATGGAAGCATCAATTCACGTCAACTCAACGGCATCAACGCCGCATACGCCTCTGCCAGCGCGAATACGCAATCAGGGCCGGTTATCGTGACAGTTTATGCCTATGAAGTCTCGGCCAATTCCGCCTTTCATTTCGTTGCAATCACGCCGGTGGGTTCACAAGGCGCGTTCGATACGATGTTTGAAAGTTTTCACCGCCTGACCGATGGGGAGGCGGCGGCGATCAAGCCAAAAAAGGTCAATGTGGTGACCGTCAAGCGGGGCGATACCGTGGCGAGTCTCGCGGCAGGCATGGCCTATAGCGATTACAAGGTGGAACGGTTCCAGGTATTGAACGCAATAACGGGCAATGCCGTCGTCAAACCGGGACAGAAGGTGAAAATCATCGTGTCTGGCTGATATTTTGGCCACCATCGAAGACAAAAAGAAAGGGCGGCGAAACCAAAGTTCGCCGCCCTTCTTTTCACAACCAGATGAAAAGCTATTAGGTAGCCTTCATGTTGGTCGCGACGTTGTTGAACGTCGTCGAGATCTTTGTACCCAGTGACGTCATCGCTGTAACAGCAGCAACGGCGATGAGAGCTGCAATAAGGCCATATTCAATGGCGGTCGCGCCCTTCGAATTTTTCACGAATTTACGAATGAAAGACATAATGGTCTCCTAAGTTTCAGTTTTCAACTACCCGGCTGCTTCTGGAATTTCCCGAAACAACGTCTTTCCTGTTACGCGCGAGAAGTTTCCAATTGTTTAACAGCAAATGGATCTTGGCAGCCGGGCCTTTATGGATTCGGCAATAGAAAAGGGCGACGAAACCAAAGTTTCGCCGCCCTTCTTTTCACAACCAGATGAGAGCTATTAGGTAGCCTTCATGTTGGTCGCGACGTTGTTGAACGTCGTCGAGATCTTGCCACCCAGTGACGTCATTGCCGTAACAGCAGCAACGGCGATCAAGGCGGCGATCAGGCCGTATTCAATGGCGGTCGCGCCCTTGGAGTTCTTGATGAATTTACGAATGAAGGACATAATGGTCTCCTGAGTTTCAGTTTTCAACTACCCGGCTGCTTCAACACAGAGAATGAAGCAACTCCGGCAATTCTCCGGCAAATAAGTTTCGATTTCCTTAATGTGGGCGATATTCGCTGACTGGCCGCGTCGTAATCCGGAATATTGGAATGCCAGGACAGGCGCGGCGACGAGCGGAATAAGACCGGCGACGCAAGCCAATCACGACTTGCTGGTAGTATCTGCGATATTGTTCCACATCTGTGACGTTTTCGTCGCGACAGTCGTCAGGGATGCGATCATTGCGACGACAAGCAGCGCAAGAATGAGGCCGTATTCCACAGCGGTTGCGCCTCTTCTATCGCGCATGACTGCGCGCAAGATTTTTCCCATTTTACGTTCCCGGTCTTCTGTTCCCTGGTCGGGGACTACGGGATAGGATGATCGACGTTAAGGAATCGCTAATATGGGGTTTGAGACAGTGACGGATAGGGCACTTCTGGTCGTCGCAGCGGCCCTGGTTGATCGTGGCGGGCGGATACTCGTCCAGCAACGACCCGAAGGCAAGGCGATGGCCGGTCTTTGGGAGTTTCCAGGCGGAAAGGTTGAGGTTGGTGAAACCCCTGAGGGTGCATTGGTGCGCGAGCTGAATGAGGAACTCGGGATAACCGTCGACCCGAAGCATCTTCAAAGCGCCTGTTTCGCAAGTGAACCGCTTGACGGAGCGCATCTGTTGCTGCTGCTTTACATTTGCCGGGAATGGCATGGCACGATTTCAGCGCAAGAAGCGCCGGCTATTCGATGGCTGCGGCCAAATTTGCTGCGTGATCTGGCCATGCCACCAGCCGACGGCCCCCTGATCGAGCTGCTGGAAAAGCTTATTTGACTGCCTGCGCCCAACCGGTCAGCGTGATGATCGAAAATTTCTCGAGAGCTGGCGCTTCAAATTGCCGTTCGATCGACGCAACGAAGGACTTTGTCAGGGGCGTCCTGTGCGACAATACATTGGTCAATCCGTTTGCCCTCAGATCGTCGATCAATCTGCCGAATGTGCGGTATCGAACAGAGATTGTCTCAGAATCAGCCACGGGAAGTTGAAATCTGGCACGTGCCAGCAGATCCCCTGCGCCCCGAACGTCGATTAGTGGATGGAAGCGCATGGTGGTCTCGCGGTCTCCGCCTGGATCCTGCATGCAGGATCGCAAGACGGGTAAACTGCCCGCACCGATGATTGCTCCCAGAAACAAACCACCGTCTTCGAGAAGGCGATGGATCAACGTAAAGGCACCAGGAAGATCGGTTACCGTATCGAGTGAGCCGATCGCAATCACCAGGTCAAAGCTTTGGTCTGCGAACGCGAGGCGGTCCTCATCGCAAACAACGCCGTTAAAGGCTTGCGCGATGCAAGGGCTGGTCTCAGCCAGGACACAGGAAAGACCTCTCTGTTCAAGCAAGGGGCGCATCATTTCGAAATCGCCGCCCAGGATCAATGCTCGGCGAAAGGGGCGCCGGACTGCGTCAAGACGTCCGATCAGATCGTCCGCCATCCGTCCTATGATCCATCGATCTTCCGGCCCGTAACGCAGCATCCGCGCGCGTTGCCTGCGCCGCGCGCTGCGGTTGAAAATATCCGGGGGCGTCATGATGGCCTTGTGCATTGAACGAGGCGGGGCAACAAGATGAGTTATGAGCAATATTCTCGACAGTATTGTGGCATTCGCCCTTCCGCCCAGATGCGCGGGATGCGGCCAGATCGTGAGCGACGATCTTCAGCTATGCCTGACATGCTGGCAATCGCTCGACTTCCTGACCGGGCCGGGCTGTGAACTTTGCGGAACACCCGTTGTTCCGGCGCATATCGTTTGCGCGCCCTGCATGCAGAAAGCGCCCGACCATGATGGGGCGTACGCGTCGGTCGTTTATGGCGATATTGCGCGAAATATTGCGCTCAAACTGAAGCATGGCCGACATATCGGACTGGCGAGGCTCATTGCGCAATTTATGGCTCACAGGTTGCCCGCCGGGTCCGGAATCGTGGTTCCGGTGCCGCTTCACCGCTGGAGAATTCTTCGACGTGGCTTCAATCAGTCCGCGCTTGTCGCTAGCCACCTTGCCAAAGCAAATGGCTTGCCGCTTCTTCTCGATGCTCTGCGGCGAAACCGCTCAACTCCCTTGCTGCGCGGTTTCAACGCTGGCGAACGCAGCAACGCCGTTCGCGGAGCATTTTCTGTCGCCCCTGCCGCCAAATCTCGCGTGCATGGCGAAACCGTATTCCTGATCGATGATGTCTACACCAGTGGGGCGACCGCCAATGCCTGCGCCAGGGAACTCAAGCGGTCCGGCGCTTCGAAGGTGGTGGTGCTGTGTTGGGCACGGGTCTTGATGGGGCACAGCGAAGATTGACTTATTGGTTGCGCCAACCCATTTCAGTCGGTGGAGAAACATATGGCCAAGATCGAGATCTACACCAAGTTCCTTTGCGGTTATTGTTCGAGGGCGAAGGCGCTCCTGGCATCGAAAGGTGCTGATTTTTCGGAGATCGATGTGACCCTCGACGCCACGCTTCGACGTACGATGACAGATCGTTCGAATGGTCAGACGTCTGTGCCGCAAATTTTCATCGACGGGCGACATATAGGAGGATCGGATGAACTGGCGGCGCTTGATGCGCGCGGCGGTCTCGATCCGCTGCTGGGCCACGCACCTTCCTGATGCGGATCGCCCTTGTCCAAATGTGCAGCGGAATTGATCCGCAAGCAAATGCCCTATTCTTGGCTGAATCGATAAAGGAAGCGGCAAGCGGGGGGGCGAGATTGGTCTTTACCCCTGAAATGTCTGGCCTGCTTGATCGAGACCGTGCTCGCGCCAGCGCTCATATCACCAGCGAGGATGATGACATTGTCCTCGCCGAGATTCGGCGGACGGCGGCGGACTGTGGGATTTGGGTGTCGCTGGGCTCGCTTGCGCTGCGCGGTGGATCAGATGGGCGGTTCGTAAACCGGAGCATTCTGATTGACGCACAGGGCGCCATTCGTGCGCGATATGACAAAATCCATTTGTTCGATGTTGATTTGGCCAGCGGCGAGAGCTGGCGCGAATCGTCTGCCTACGCGGCTGGCAATCAGGCCGTAGTCGCAGATACGCCAGCAGGGCTATTGGGCTTGAGCATTTGCTATGACCTTCGCTTTCCAGCGCTTTATGGAGCATTGAGTGGCGCCGGGGCTACGGTCCTTTCGGTTCCGGCGGCCTTCACCGCGTCAACCGGGCGCGCCCATTGGCACGTCCTGCTGCGCGCCCGTGCGATCGAGAATGCGGCTTGGGTTGTGGCGGCCGCGCAGTCCGGGGTTCACGAGGATGGGCGGACGACCTTTGGTCATTCGCTTGTCGTCGATCCATGGGGAGAGGTGGTCCTTGATATGGGAGACGATTGCGGTGTCGGTTACGCCGAGATTGACGTGTCGCGCGGTGAAGATGCGCGCGAGCGAATACCGGTTTTGCGGCACAGAAGAGCCATTCCGGACGCGGTGATTTTGCGATGATTGTATTCGATCTCAAATGTGAATCCGTCGGACATGTTTTCGAAGCCTGGTTCTCTGGCTCAGACGCTTTTGCAGATCAGCAGGACAGGGGGCTATTGAGTTGTCCGATCTGCGGGGACCGGCGCGTCGTCAAGGCCGCAATGGCGGTCGGAGTCCCCAAAAAGGGCAATAGCGCGCCGGATCGCCGAGCTGCAG
>JANLQV010000425.1:0-17716 GCA_031368025.1 Sphingomonadales bacterium
GTCTCGGTCGGCACTTCGACAGCATCGACCAAAGCCTCAAGCCCCAGCCGTGAGGCGTCCGCCATGATCGCGTCGCGAACCTTGTTTTCGAAGCCCGAATAAGCGTGGATGATGTACCAGCGTGACATGTCTGTTCGTTAAATCCTGTTTACGCGCTGGCGAAAGTAAGCGCCCAGTGCACGACCGCACTGAAAAAGCTGTCCAGCCCAAAGAAAAACAGGCCGAGCACTGTTGTCATGATGATGACCATGACCGCTGTCATCACGGTTTCACGGTTGCTCGGCCAGACGACTCGCGCCGTCTCTGCGCGAACTTGCCGCATAAACTCACCTGGACTGACCCTGGCCATTCCCTAAAATCCTTGTTTCGACCAACACAGCCCCGCGCCCGGAGCATTCCGGAAAGCGCGATCCTGATGTCGGGATTGCGGGCCTTTAATGCCGATTCCCTGCGGGCGCAAGCCCAGTGGCAGGAGTGGAGGGGCTCGAACCCCCGGCCCTCGGTTTTGGAGACCGATGCTCTACCAGCTGAGCTACACTCCTAAACACTGGAGGGGTGCCTCTAGCGATGCAGCAAGGCTGGTGCAAGCGTGCATCCCCGCACGCCAAATCGGGCGCATGACCCGGTGAGGGATCATGCGCCCGACAGGGCATTGCCGCTCTAGGCAATGATGCCGGCCCAGTCCGGGGTCGCTCGCCGGGCCGGTTTGGGGTGGAGATCAATCAGTGACGGCGCGGGTGGCCGCCCTGGGGCCGCTCGGGACGATGCGGCGGGCGGAAGCCTTCTGCGCGTGTCACATCGACCGAACGGGTGACTTGCCCACCCGCGCGGGTGGCTGTGACGTCGCGGTTATAAACCGTGGCGCCTGCGCTGTCCTTGATGTTCTGGTTCGCCGTAAAGCCGGTGCCGGTGCGCGCGCGGTTGCCCGACGTCGTAAAGGTTTCACCGCCCCGTGTCGTGTAACTTCCACTGGACGTAGACCCGGCGTCGGTATGAGTGCGAGTCTGTTCAAAACTCCGGGTCTTGCCATCAAAATTGGTGGACGAGCCCGAGGCGGTGAAGCCGGTATCCGTGTGCGCGCGATCAAAGGAGCGCGTCGCGGTCGCACCGTCGCTGGCCCGTGTGACCTGAGTGTCGCGGGAGAGTGTACCCGCGTCCTTATCGATCACGGTGGTGCGGGTGCCATCGTAATTGGGGCGATCGATCGTGACCGTCTTTGTGACCGGCTCCGCGAAAGCAGGCCCGGCAAGGATCGCGGCGAGGGCCGGGACAAGCAGGAATTTGTTCATGTCATTCTCCAGTCGTTGGGTGGGGAGCCGACCCGCTCACCTTCCTTCAACGGACAATGCCGGAAAACCCTTCGCTTATTGTTGAAGGCGCTGCCGGCGGATTTCTCGCCGACGTTGCTGAAGCTCACGCATCGCCCGCAAGCGCCGCAGTTGCTCCAGTCTTTCGGGAGTGTGAATGGCTTCGCCCGATTGTGGATCGGCACCGGCTGGAACAGCAACGTCGCTGACAGGGGCTGACGGGAGTTCAACGCGCGGCGCGATTTCCGGCACCCGATCGGGCACCAACAGTTCCCGTTCGGGCGCACGAACGCCCTGTGCGCGTTGCTCCTGCCGGATTTCGCGAACGCGCTCCACGAGCGCAGCCCGCTCACCGGGAGGCAAGCGCCGCAGGACCGGCAGAACCCTGGCGAGACGCGGCGGTTTTGGCGGTAGCCCAAGTTCCGCACGCACCTCCGCACGCCGCTCCAGCCTGGCTGCAATTTTTTGCGCCACAAATTCGCGGCGGATTTCGCGACGTTCGGGCAGCATGGCGAGTGGCGTCTCGATCGGCGGGGCATCAGCGACAACAGGCGATTGAGGTTCATCCGCTTTTGCGATCGCAGGTTTTACGCCGACGGGTTTTTTGGCCTTTGGCGCTGTCCTGGCGGGCGCAATGCTTGCAATCAGCGGGCCGATGACTGGCATGGTGCGCGCAACATCGCCAAAAATGGCTGTTGCCGCAGCCGCTGCGCTCATCAGCCCGAATGCAACGGCCCCGATAATCACGCGGTGGCCGCGAACCCATCCACCCCGCCGGTCCCGCCGTGTTGGGACTGCAACGGGAACCGGTTTGGCGGGTCCGGTCGCAGCCGCAACAACACGATCGGCAAATCCGGCAGACAGTGGCGGAACGGTAAAACGGTCAAGCGCATCGCGCAGAACAGGATCAAGCCGGGGATCGTTCATGCCGCGCCTCCTTCGCGCGCCGGGCGCAGATCGCCAAGCGCTGTCTTGAGCGCCTGCCGCGCACGCAGAAGCAGCGATTCGAATGCCTTGACGTTCATGTCGAGGATCTGGGCAGCCGCCATGTTCGAACAATCCTCATAATAGGTCAGGACGATCGCCGCACGCTGCCGGTCGGGCAGCGCGTGAACCGCTGTCATCGCGCGCTTGCGCATCCGCTCTTCATCCATCTGCTCATCGGCCAACGGGCTTTCATCAACCCGCTCGGGTGCTTCCTCGTCGCTTGTGAAGCGGCGACGGCGCAATCGATCGAGACAGAGATTCGTTGCGACGCGATTGAGCCAAGCGCCGACCCCGGCACCGCCACCTTGCCATTTGTCTGCATGTTCCCACAATTTCAACATTGCTTCCTGCGCCACATCTTCGGCTTCGGTTGAATTGCCCAGCATACGCCACCCGATCCGGTGCGCCTTGGCCGCGTGTGCCTCGACAAGCACGCGAAAGGCATCGCCGTCGCGCAAGGCAACACGGGCCATCAGCGCATCGTCATCCGCACAAAGCGGCTTGGCAAGGTTCATCAACACATCAGTCACTGCCCCGAATTACGTCTTAAAACGAACGAAACCATTAAATCCTTCGCGGCCTGCGAAGGAAATTCGCATTTGGTCCGTTGTGGGAGGAACAGTGGTAACAAACGGGGTTCTTCATGAAATTGGAAATGACAGCCATTCTGGCCAGCATCATGTTCGCCGCACCGGCACAGGCTGCGACCGAAAAGGACGCACAGAACTGGTCAATTTCGCTTTCGGGGGGTACGGCGACACTCGAAAACCGGGGCGATCAGCCCTTTGTCAGCGTCGCCGTAACGCGCAATTTCAAGAACAGCTATGTGCGGCTTACGGCAACCCATATCGCCACGCGCGATGGGCAGGGCCTGATCGGCTCAGTCCCGGCCAAAACCGACCAACTGATGCTGGCGGGTGGAACCAGCTTTGGTTCGTTCAGCCTGGACGGCTATGTATCGCTTGGTAAGCGCACATTCGGCGCGGAAGCGTTCCAGCGCCGGAACGGCACACCGATCAATATCTCCAGCAATGGGAACACTTCGGCCATCGGCGCTTCGCTGACACATGACATTCCGCTCGGTCAACACGGCTTTTTCTCTCCCTTTGCCGCGCTTGACTATAGCCGCGTGGATACCGCGCGCGCCATTGTCGCGCCGGTGCGGGGGCTCATCACGCAAAAGGAAAAACAGGATGGCGTGACGTTCACGCTCGGCGGAACAGCGCAGATTCTGTTCGGCAGGGACGATGCGCACAGCATCGGTGCCTATGGCGCGTTCGTCACAAGCTCCAACACGACTGCCTATAATCGGGGGACGTCTCCGGTCGCCGCAGCGCGACTGCTGGGCGCACTTGATGTGCCGGGAGCCAAGGACAGCTGGGCCGAATATGGCGCGACCGCCAGTTTGCGCATGGCCAAGCCGCTAAGGCTCGATTTGTCGGTGATTCGCACAGCAGGTTTTGGCAATGCCCAATCAACCTCCGGTTCGGTCGGGGTTCGCTTCAGCTTTTGAGCCGCGTCAGGCGCGACGACGGTTCAAATCCGCAAGCGGCGCGGGCAAGTTCCCGATTTCATCGATGATGAAGGTCATCAGCGCCTTTTCAAACGGATCGGTTTCGCCGTCCGACGCGATGTGCGTCTTGAGCCAGGCGGCTTCCCCGGCTGTGAGCTGACGTTTCGAATCCACGATCGGTGATATGGAAAAAACGTCCTCTTCGCGCGGAAAAACTGTCTTGAACACATCGAGGATTGTCCCTCGGCCAAGCATTTCGGATGGAATCATCCGGCGAAAAAAGCCTGCGACGCTGGGCGTGTTGATGTCCATTTCGGCGTTGAGGCGAATCGCTTCCTCGCGGGTGAGCGGCCGATAGTCGCTGTGCGCCATCAGATGGTTCCCCACACCCTGGACAAATAGCGGGAGCCAGCCCGATGCATTGTGACTGCGCAACGCGGCATCCTTGATCCGGAAAAGCATATCCGCTTCCTGAGCGCCGACAATCACGGCGCCTTCACCGCCGCCCGCAAATATGAGACGCCGGAGCAGATGCACCTCCGCTTCGTCGACACAATTGGGACGAATCGACCCACCGTCGCGGGTTGGTCCGACGCCGCTCGTGATCGTCGCTTCAATCTGGGCAAGCGCATAGCTTTTGAGCGTGTCCGGAGCATTTTCGGCGCTTTCAAGAATCGAGACGAGCAGTTCGATTTCGCCAATCGACGCCACACGTCCGTCGCGGTCGATCTTGGATTGCAACCAGCGCGCGCCATCCTCATCGAGAAAGCCCGGAGGGGGCGTCTGATGAAGCAGAACATGCTCGACGGCCTCAATGAAAAAATCAATCCATGCGGGCGAACTCGGCGCGCAGCGATCATTGACCATGAAAAGAGCATCGACCACATCGATGCTGATATTCGCGTCGGTCCAGACGGCGTCGCGCAGCACCAGCACATCGCTGTCGCTGACTTGCCCAGCCTGCACCAGCCGTTTTACCAAATCTGAAAGCTCGTAGTCCATCCAAACGCCCCACAATTTCGCCTGTGGGACTATCATCAAGGCCTTAACAGGCAGTTATAAGCTAGAAATCGACCGCGACGCCCTTCAATTCCCAATCGCCATAGCGAACGGGGTCGGGGCGGTCGGGATCGGGTTCGGCTGCGCGGACCATCGGTTGCGGTTCGGGTACCGGCGGGCTCTTCGACAAATAGGCCGGGGCCTTCACATGGGGTGGGCGTCTGCTGGACATCGGCGCAATATCGCCGACATGGCTTCCTTCGACAAGGGTTGAATTGGTCGCTAGGGCGACGCGATGGACAAGGTACCCGGACTAGCCCCGCGCCGCGCCGCGCTGACTTTGCTTGACGCCGTCCTGCGGCGTGGGCAGCCGCTCGAATCAGCGCTCGGCTTTGCAACACGCGGGCTTGAAAAGCCGGAAGATCGCGCGCTGGCCCGCGCCATTGCCAGCGAAACACTGCGCCGACTGCCCGATCTTGATCAGCTTATCGACAGCGCCACGCGCCAGAATCTGCCCGACGACGCCAAGGCGCGGATGGTGCTGCGACTGGCGCTCGCACAGGTATTGGTGCTCGAAACGCCAGAGCATGCTGCCGTCGCGACCGCGCTCCCGCTCGTCGATGGCGGACCGCGAAGGCTGGTGCACGGCGTGTTGGGCGCATTGCTGCGGCAGAAGGTGAAACTGCCCGATGTCCCCACTTTGCCCGACGCGGTCCTTCTGCGTTGGAGCGAGGAACTCGTCGCTCTCGCGGGGGCCGCAATGCTCGCATCGCCCGTGATTGACCTGACACTGCGCGACGCGAGCGAAACGCAAATATGGGCCGAAAGACTCGGCGGCGATAGCCTGATGCCCGGCCATGTCCGCATTCCGCGCGGGACGGCAATCCCAGAACTCCCCGGCTATGGTGGCGGCGCGTGGTGGGTCCAGAATATTGCCGCCTCCATTCCTGCCCGCCTGCTCGGAGCGGGTGAGGGCCGGCCGGCGCTTGATCTTTGTGCAGCCCCGGGCGGCAAGACCATGCAGCTTGCAGCGGCGGGCTGGCAGGTTTCGGCGCTAGACCAGGATCGCGCGCGGCTCGTGCGGCTGGAGGATAATCTGGCGCGCACCGAATTGTCAGCCCGACTTGTGATCGCAGACCTGATGCGCTGGGAGCCGCCCCAACTGGTGCCCGCCATCCTGCTCGATGCACCATGCAGTTCGACCGGAATTTTCACGCGGCATCCCGACGTCCTCTATCGCGTCCGCCCGCGTGACATTGCCCAACTTGCCGAGCAGCAAGCGGCAATGATCCGGCGCGTTGCGGGCTGGCTCGAGCCCGGCGGGACACTGGTCTATGCAACCTGTTCGCTCGAACGACAGGAAGGCGAAGACCAGATCGCCGTGGCTGAAGCGGCGGGGCTGGCACTATCCGTCATCGAACCACAAGAGGTTGGGGCTGGTATTGTGCCGGACCCCAAGGGGTGGTTGCGCGTCCTTCCAGCCAATCATGCCGACGGTTTTTTCATCGCGCGCTTCAAACCGCTTTGAACGCGCCTTGCGGCAGGGTGATTCGCTGGCTAGAGCGACCCGCTATGGGAAACCCGGTTCTTATTGCTCCCTCCATTCTGTCCGCCGATTTTGCGCGGTTGGGAGAAGAAGTGCGCGCCGTTGATATGGCTGGCGCAGACTGGATCCATGTCGATGTGATGGATGGCCATTTCGTCCCCAACATCACGATCGGGCCAATGGTCTTGAAAGCGCTGCGTGGCCACACGAAAAAGGTGATGGATGTCCATCTGATGATTGCGCCGGTTGATTTCATGCTCGACGCTTTTGCCGAAGCCGGTTCGGATATCATCACGGTTCATCAGGAAGCGGGGCCGCACCTTCACCGGACGATCCAGCGGATCAGGGCGCTGGGCAAGAAGGCTGGCGTGTCGCTCAATCCCGCGACACCCGCCAAGATGCTCGACTATATCCTCGAGGAAATCGACCTTGTGCTGGTGATGAGCGTCAACCCCGGATTTGGGGGCCAGAGCTTTATCGAAAGCCAACTCCGCAAGATCGAGGCCATCCGCAAATCGATCGAGAAGCTGGGCAAGGATATCAGGCTGGAAGTCGATGGCGGGGTCGATCGCGAGACGGCGCCGCGGATTATCTCCGCAGGGGCCGATGTGCAGGTGGCGGGGACGGCTACATTCAAGGGCGGCCCCGACGCCTATGCCGCCAATATCGCCGCGCTGCGCGGTTGATCGGCCAACGCGGCGATGGCGCAGGATGATCCCGAAGAGATTCCTGTCGGCAGGCGTTTGGTGCGCGCGCAAGGCAATAGCGGCGAATCGCTGACCGAACGACTGACCAGCCAGTTCTATCGCCTGACGTGGCGGACGCCGCTGCACGCGCTGCGATTGCGCGGTCGATACCCTCTCAAGTTGCTCGCCGTTCCGGATGATCCGGTGATCGGCGATGCAGGGACGGGCGCTGCGATCCTGCGCGGAGAAATGACCTGGCGTGGCGAACATGTTCGTTGCGAAGATATTGATTTCGGCAATGAAACTGTTTCATCCGGTTTCGCAACCTATCTGCAGCGCTTTGCATGGCTGCGCGATCTTTCCGCTGCGGGCCCGCGGGCCCAAGTCGCGCCCATGGCCGAAGCACTCACCCGGAAATGGCTGGAAAGTCATGCCGACCGGATCAGTGAGCCAGCCTGGCAGCCCGACCTCTGGGGCTGGCGCATCTTGTTCTGGGCGTCCCATGCTCCGTTGATTCTCTCGAGCACAGACCTGGTCTATCGTTCGGCCGTGCTCAACGGCCTGGCGCGCGGCGCGAGGCACCTTGATCGATCCGCCGACCGCGCACTCATCGGCCTGCCCCGCATTGCAGCCTGGGCCGGCGTTGTGGCGGCCGGGCTTCTGATCCCCGGGGGCAGCCCAAGGCGCAGCTTTGGCGAAGCGGGATTGGCAAGGGCGCTCAACACTGGCTTTTCAGCCGATGGCGGGTTGGTCTGTCGTACACCCGAAGGGCAGCTCGAAGCAGTGATGCTGCTCTCGATGCTCGCGCGGGTCTATGATGCGCGGCGCATCCAGATGCCGCCATTCCTTGAGAGCGCCCTCAACCTTTCAGTACCGCCCTTGCTGGGCGTGACCCTTGGCGATGGCGGCCTGTCCAGTTGGCAAGGCAGCCCGCCGCTTTCTGGAACGCGGATCGAGGCGATCATCGCCGCGAGCGGGGTTCGCACCCGCCCGCAACGCCAGGCGCGCGACTGGGGTTATCAGCGGGCCACTGCGGGACAGACGGTCCTTGTAATGGACGCGGCGCCGCCGCCCGACAGGCGTGTCGCCAATGGCGGATGTGCGTCCACGCTCGCCTTCGAGCTTTCGGATGGCGGACACCGGCTGATCGTCAATTGTGGCGGCGCCAATGCAGGCGGCGCCCATGTTTCTGCAGGCCTTGCAAATGGCTTGCGGACGACAGCAGCGCATTCTTCGCTGATCCTTGCCGATAGCAATTCGACGGCAATCCATGCGGATGGCAAGCTGGGCCGCGGGGTTTCCGAGATTGCACTTGAGCGTCAGGAAAATGAAGGCAACAGCCGGATCGAGGCGAGCCATGATGGCTATGTCCGCCGCTTCGGGCTGATCCACAAGCGGACATTGGTGTTGACCGGCGATGGGCGCGAGTTGCGCGGTGATGATGTCCTGTTGCCTGCCAAGGCCAGGCAGAAGCCGATGACGTCTGCCTTCGCGGTGCGGTTTCACCTCGCCCCCGGCATCGAAGCCACGCCGACCGCAGACGGCCTGGGAGCACTGCTCCGGATCGAACGCGGCGCGCTGTGGCAGTTCCGCTGTCGCGGCGGAACCCTGTCGATCGATGAAAGCCTGTGGGTCGATGGCGAAGCCCGACCGCACACGACGTTGCAACTGGTGGTCAGCGGCGAAGCGCCGCCGGGCGGTGCGAGCATCGGCTGGGTCTTGCGCCGCGCCGGATAATGAATGGGAATAGAATGACAGATGTGAAGATCAAACGGGCGCTGCTCAGCGTTTCGGACAAAGCAGGGCTTGCCGACCTTGGCGCGGCACTGGCGCGGCATGGCGTGGAGCTGGTCTCGACCGGCGGCACCGCCAAGGCACTGCGCGAGGCGGGACTCGCGGTGATGGATATTTCGGACCTGACCGGCTTTCCCGAAATGATGGACGGTCGGGTGAAGACTTTGCATCCCAAGGTTCATGGCGGACTTTTGGCGGTGCGTGACAATTCAGAACATGTCGCGGCAATGGAGGCGCACGGCATCGGCGCGATAGACCTTGTCGTCGTCAATCTCTATCCGTTCGCGCAGACCGTCGCGAAGGGCGCGAGCCGCGACGAGATCATCGAGAATATCGATATTGGCGGACCGTCGATGGTCCGTTCGGCAGCGAAGAATCATGCGTCGGTTGCGATCGTGACCGATCCGTCGGACTATTCCGAACTGATCGCAGCGATGAACAGCAATGGCGGCGCGACTGATTTCGATTTCCGTCGCCGCCTTGCGGCCAAGGCCTATGCCGCGACCGCGGCCTATGATGCGATGATTAGCCAGTGGTTCGCCTTCGCCGACCAGCAGCAATTCTTCCCCGATATGCTGGCACTGACCGCGAACAAGCAGGAAGAATTGCGTTACGGCGAGAACCCGCACCAGAAAGCCGCGCTCTACATTGCCGCCGGTCCGCACACCAAAGGAATCGCGCAGGCCGAGCAGGTTCAGGGCAAGGAACTGTCCTACAATAATTATAACGACGCCGATGCCGCACTCGAACTGGTCAGCGAATTCCGCGACGGGCCACCAACCGTCGTCATCGTCAAGCACGCCAATCCCTGCGGGGTCGCCAGCGCGGATACGCTGCTCGAAGCCTATCAGGCGGCGCTGGCCTGTGACAGCGTGTCTGCCTTTGGCGGGATCATCGCGGTCAACCACCCGCTTGACGCGGCCACGGCAGAAGCGATGGCGGGGATCTTCACCGAAGTCGTTGCTGCTCCCGCGGCCAGTGAAGAAGCGAAGGCGATTTTTGCGAAGAAGAAGAATCTCCGCCTCCTCCTGACGGGCGACCTGCCCGACCCTGCACGCGCCGGGCTGACGCTCAAGTCAATCGCGGGTGGCTATCTCGTCCAGTCGCGCGACAATGGTCGTGTGACGCGCGACATGCTGAAGACCGTCACCAAGCGCGCGCCAACCGAACAGGAGCTGGCCGACTGCCTGTTTGCCTGGACCGTCGCCAAGCATGTGAAATCGAATGCCATCGTCTACGCCAAGGGCGGCAGCACGGCGGGGATCGGTGCGGGCCAGATGAACCGGCTCGAATCCGCCCGCATCGCGGCGTGGAAAGCGAAGGATGCGGCAGAGAAAGCGGGATGGCCCGAACCCCGCACGCTCGGGTCGGCGGTTGCGTCCGACGCGTTCTTCCCCTTTGCCGATGGTTTGCTGACAGCCGTGGAAGCCGGCGCCACGGCCGTGATCCAGCCGGGCGGATCAATCCGTGACGATGAGGTTATCAAGGCCGCAGATGATGCCGGCCTTGCGATGGTCTTCACCGGAATGCGCCATTTCAGGCACTGAAGTTCAGCCATTGGCCTTGCGAAACAGGGCGCGATCTTCGTCGCCAAACCCCCATTTCCATATGACCACGCCATAGGCGGAGAGGATCGCAGGGATGCCGATCGTGAGTTCCGCCCATTCGGGCAGGCGGATTGCGACGAGACCTGCCGCCACACCTGCCGCTGATGCCCAGACCAGTGGCCAGCGCCAGACGGACACGGGGGCACCCAACAAATGTTCAGCGAGGTTTGATTTGACCAGCGACGCAAAGCCCAGCGAGAGCGCCAGCGCGGCGGCGGGGGCCACTGCCTGGTAGAGTTCGGGCAGGTTCTGCTGCCGCGCGGTGATGAGCAGGAGGAAGGTCAACCCGGCCTGAAACAGGATCATCATGCCGGAGATCAGGAAATTGCGGTGCCGCGCGATATACACCAGCGCCGCTTCGCTGACGACCGCAACAGCCGCGGCAACCTCCGCGAGAAGCAGGAACGCCAGCGCGCCGTTTCCGCCCACAAAGCTGCCTCCCGGACCGACTAGACCCATCAGCGCCTCTCCGGGAATGCCGAGCGAAAGCGCTATTCCCACCTGGGCCGCTATGATCCAGAAGCCAACCTGACTGACTTGCCGGGCAACCGCTAACTTGTCGCCTTCCTCCAGTTTCCGGGTGATGACTGGGCCGAGGATCGGGTCGAAACTGGTTTTCAGTTTTTGCGGCAGACTCGCTACTTGTTGGGCAACATAGTAGATTCCGATCGTGGCGGGTGAGACAAACAGGCCGAGGATTGCGAGATCGAGCCGCCGCGAGCCCCATTCGATCCCGTCTGCCGCCGCGAGCGGCAAATTGCGTCGTGCAAGCCGGTAGAGGACGTAACCCTCCGGTCGCCAGCCACGGGGCACGCCATAGGCCTTGAAAAACGGAATGGCTGCCGCAACAAGTGCTGCTGCCATCGAAAGCCCATAGGAAATCAGCAGGCCGTCCCGAAGTGAATACCAGCTCAGCGCGAACGCCCCGATGCTGATCGTCCAGGGCTCAACGATCGCCTTGGCCCGCACCGTTGCCCCGACGTCATAGCGATAGGCCAGCGCCGCCAGCATCAGATCGGTCAGCGCCAATGCCGGAATGACGAGCGGAATCAGGAGTTCCAAACCGTAAATGTCACTCGTTGGAAACATGACGCGGGGGAAGAGCATCAGCCCCACTGTCGGCAAAAATGCAGCCCCTAACACGAGGATCATGGCATCCCAGACGCCGCCTTGCTTGTTATCGCCCGACAAATGGAGCGCCAGGCCGCGCTTGAGCCCCAAAGTCGCCAGCTGCGCCACAAATTCCACAACCAGCACGGCATAGGCCAGCCGCCCAAGCGCAGTGGCGCCATACCATTGCCCGGCAATGAAGAGGAACGGGATGCGCGCGATCAGGCGGACGAAGAAACCCGCAATATTGGTCCGTCCGCCCTTCGCCAGGGCTTCGATGTCATCGGGTGGGGCGCCCAGGGCCGCAGTCAATGCGCCGCGCCCCAGCTTTTGCCAGTGCCGATTTCGATGCCGAGCGGAACGTCGAGCTTCACGAGCGGTTCGGCGGCATCGGCCATCACGCGCTCGATCACCTTGCTTGCAGCCGCGACATCGCCTTCGGGCAGTTCGAACACCAATTCATCGTGAACCTGGAGCAGCATCTTCACATTGTGCAGTCCGGCATCGGCCAATGCGGGCAACATCCGGGCCATCGCGCGCTTGATGATATCGGCACTCGTTCCCTGGATTGGCGCGTTGATTGCGGCGCGCTCGCTGCCCGCGCGCTCGGTCTGGTTGCTTGACGTGATCCGGGTGAAGTGGGTTTTCCGCCCGAACAGCGTCTCTGTATAGCCGGTCTCGCGGGCCTTTTGCAGCGTCTGGCTGATATACTGGTTGATGCCGGGAAAACGTTCGAAATAGCGATCGATCATCGACTGGGCTTCATCCGATGAAATCCCCAGCCGCCCGGCCAGCCCCCAGCGCGAAATGCCGTAGAGCAATGAGAAATTGATTGTCTTGGCCCGGCCGCGCGTATCGCGATTGACCTCTCCGAACAATTCCATCGCGGTCAGCGCGTGAATATCCTCACCCTTGGCGAACGCGTCCTTGAGCGCTGGAACATTGGCCATATGCGCGGCGAGCCGCAATTCGATCTGGCTGTAATCGGCCGAAAGCAAGACATTGCCGGGCTCCGCCACGAATGCCTCGCGGATGCGCCGCCCGACTTCAGTGCGAATCGGGATGTTCTGGAGGTTGGGGTCGTTGGAGGACAGCCGCCCGGTCTGCGCGCCGGAGATCGAGTAGCTGGTATGGACGCGGCCGGTCTTCGGGTTGACCTGTTCCTGAAGCGAGTCGGTATAGGTCGATTTGAGTTTCGACAATTGCCGCCATTCGAGCACCTTGCCCGCAATCTCTACACCCTCACCCGCCAGCTTTTCAAGCACGGTCACGTCAGTCGAATAATCGCCCGACTTGCCCTTTTTGCCGCCCTTGAGTCCCATCTTGCCGAACAGGATTTCGCCGAGTTGCTTCGGGCTGCCGACGGTGAAGGGCTGCCCGGCGAGCGCGTGGATTTCGACTTCGAACCCCGCAATCCCGTCGGCAAATTCGGCGGACATGCGGGCGAGTTCGGCGCGATCGACCTTGATCCCTTCGCGTTCCATCTGCGCCAGCACCGGGATCAGCGGCCGATCGACCCGTTCATAAACGCGCGTAACCTTTTCCGCAGACAATCGTGGTTTCAGCCAATACCAGAGGCGCAGGGTCACATCCGCATCCTCGGCGGCGTAACGCGTGGCGTCGTTCAGCGCCACCTGATTGAACGTCAGTTGCGACTTGCCTGAACCACAGACATCCTTGAACGCGATGCAGGTGTGGCCGAAATGGGTGAGCGCCAGTTCATCCATCCCGTGATTATGCTTTCCAGCATCGAGATCGAAGCTCATCACCAGCGTGTCATCAATCGGCGCAACCTCGATCCCGTAGCGCGCGAGAACGTTCAGATCATATTTGATGTTGTGCCCGATCTTGAGGATCGACGGGTCTTCCAGCAGCGGCTTCAGCTTTGCGATGACAATTTCGAACGGCACCTGCACCGGATTTTCCGAAAGCAGGTCGGTCCCGCCATGTGCCAGCGGGATATAGCAGGCGCGATTGGGCGCGTTCGCGAGGCTGACCCCGACCAGCCCGGCCGTCATCGAATCGAGAGCGTCGGTTTCGGTATCGACCGCAATCGATCCAGCCGCGTAAGCTTCCGCAATCCAGGCATCGAGCGCTTCGACGGTCTGGATGCAGGCATAGGCATCGCGGTCAAAGCTCTGGGCTTCGGGGGTTGGCGGCGCAGCGCCGGGCGTAGATTTCGCTTCCTGACGGAGCAGCTTCATCGTCTGATGATCGGGCCGCGCCACGGTTTCGCCGCCCAGCTTCTTGAGGAGCGAGGCAAAGCCATGATGTTCGAGAAAGGCCCTGAGCGGCGGTTCGGGGATTTGCTTGAGCAGAAAATCGTCCATCGGCTCGGGCAGCGCTGCATCGTCCTTGAGCGTCACCAGCACCCGGCTCATCCGCGCCTGTTCGGCAAATTCGATCAGGTTGTCGCGCATCTTCGACGGCTTCATCTCGGGCGCGGCCGCCAGCACGGCATCGACGGTGCCGAATTCCTGGATCAGCTTCGCTGCGGTCTTCGGCCCGATCCCTGGAACCCCCGGCACATTGTCTGCACTATCGCCCATCAGGCCCAGCACTTCGCCCAAAGCCTCGGGCAGCACCCCGAATTTTTCGACCACAGCCTGCGGCCCCAGTCGTTCGCTTTTCATCGGATCGAGCATGTCGAGGCCCGGCTGGATTAACTGCATCAGATCCTTGTCGGTCGAAACCACCGTCACCAACCACCCGGCCTTGAGCGCCGCGACTGCGTAGGACGCTATGATGTCATCGGCCTCAAGCCCGATCTCTTCGATGCACGGCAGCGAGAAGGCGCGCGTGGCATCGCGTATCATCGGGAATTGGGGAACCAGATCTTCGGGCGCGGGCGGGCGGTGCGCCTTGTAGAGCGGGTAGATATCGTTGCGAAAGGATTTGCCCGATGCGTCGAGAATGACCGCCATATGCGTCGGCCCATCCGCCTTGTGGAGCGCATCGGCCAGTTTCCAGAGCATGGTCGTATAACCGTAAACCGCACCCACCGGCTCATCGCGGATGTTGGTGAGCGGTGGTAGCCGATGATAGGCCCGGAAAATATAGCCAGAGCCGTCGATCAGATAGAGATGGTTTTGCGACATTGCGTGGGGTCTAGCGCGTTCGCCGCGCCGGGGCAAAAGCCTATTGCCGATCGCCGAATTGCTCGTGCCCGGCCGCGACCGTCGCGCTGATCCCTTGCATCAGTTCGAACCGCTTGGACAAAGGCGTGCGGGTTTCCGCAATCATCACGACGACGGCATAGCTTGTTCCGTCGGGTGCGGTGAGGATCGCGACGTCGTTGAACCCGGCTGTGCGACCCTTGAGATCCTGCCCCGTCCCGGTCTTGTGAGCGAAGCTCCACCCGGCAGGGACGCCGCCGTGCAGCCGTTGCGGCCCCGTGATCGAGGTCGACATGAGGTTGAGCAGATAGCGGGTCGAGGAGGCAGAGAGCAATTCGCCGCGCTTCAGCCTGAGCAGCGCGCGGGCAATCGCGGCGGGCGCCGCGCCGTCTGGCGGATCGGCGAGATAGGCGTCCATTGCCGCCGTGCGGGCGTCATCGCTCAATTTGGCGCGCGCCGCCCGGAACACCTGGTTGTCGATATATTCCGGACGCCAGGTCAGTCCTGAGGTCTTGGCCTGGAGATATTTCTCGCCGGGGCCAAAGCGGATCGCGCCCAGACCCTTGGCCGAAATGAAGGCCCGGATCGCTTGCGGCCCGCCCAGCTTGCGCATCAGGAAATCATTCGCAGTATTGTCGCTCCGCCGCATCTGGCGATCGAGCAGATCGGCTATCGTCGTGGTGAAGCTGCCCTGCGCAATCGACGCTGCAATCGGCTGGTTGAACACCGTCAGATCGGCCCGTGTCAGGGTGACACGATCGTCAAGCGTCATCAGCCCCTTGTCGATTGCGTTCATTGTCGCCATCGCCACCCAGAGCTTCGAGACGCTTTGCTGCGGCATCAGTTCATCGCCGCGTTCCTCGATCATCCAGCCAGCGCCTGCCCGAGCGATTGCGATGCCGGTTCGTCCGTCATAACCAGCCCATAAGGCGTGAATGGCCCGCACCAGCGCGGCCGGTGCCACGGCTTGAGACTCGGGCGCAGGCGGTTTCGGAATAGGCCGGGCGATCGCCGCGGCGGGCGCGGGCATGACGGGTGGCCGACGGCTCGGCACTTCCCGCGACGACACGCACGCCGTTGATGTCAAAATTGTCGCGATAAACGCGTAACGGACCCGCCCAAACATTGTTCCCGACCCTAGCAGCAAGATCGGCAAGCGATACCACTCACGCGACGAACGATTCCCCAGGAACGACAAGCCGTTGGGAAAACGGCTATTTCGTGAAAAGCAGGTTTGATGGCGGTTCGTTCGCCTTGGATTTCGCAACCGCCTCCGTCGCCCGGAGGACGCGGATCAGATTGCGGCTGGCGATCTTTTCCAGATCGGCCTGGGTGTAGCCGCGCCGCGCCAGTTCGGTGAACAGTGCCGGATATTTGGAAACATCTTCAAGCCCGTCGACTCCGGCCGGCATCCCGTCAAAATCGCCGCCAATGCCAATATGGTCGATGCCCGCAATCTGGCGGATATGGTCAATATGATCGGCAACCTGAGCGAGCGTGCCGTGAGGTGAGGGATGCGCGGCGACCCAGTCCTTGAGCGCCTTGGCCGCAACGTCGGGGTTTCCGGGGTTGAGGGTTTTGGCGCGTGCCTCTTCGCCCGAGCGCATGCCTTCCCATTGGCGCACATCCTCGCTCACAAAGGCGGGCAGGAAAACCTGCATCACCATCCCGCCATTCTTGGGCAGCCGCGCGAGCACCGAATCAGGCACGTCGCGGGCATGGCCGCCAATGGCGCGGGCACCCGAATGGCTGAAGATCACTGGCGCTGCTGTCACATCAAGCGCGTCCATCATTGTCGCTTCGGAGACGTGACTGAGATCAACCAGCATCCCCAGCCGGTTCATCTCCTTGATCACCGCGACGCCGAACGGGGCGAGCCCGTCGAACTTGGGCGCGTCGGTTGCACTGTCCGCCCAGGGCGTGTTCTTCGAATGGGTAATCGTCATGTAGCGCGCACCGGCACGATACATTTGCCGCAATACGCCGAGCGACGAGCCAATCGAATGGCCGCCCTCCATCCCGATCAGCGAAGCGATCCGGTGCTGCTTGAACGCGGCCTCAATATCGTCGGCGCTATGGGCGATCATCATATCCTTGGGGTAGGCCGCGACCAGCCGTTCGACGACGTCGATCTGTTCGGTCACTTCGAGGACGGCCTCGGCCTCGGGCAGGCTGGCATCGACCCAGACCGACCAGAACTGCCCGCCGACATGCCCGGCGTGCAGCCGCGTCAGGTCGGTGTGCATCTTGCCCTCCTTCTGCGCGGCGGTGGGCGACATGTCGTGGAAATCGAATTTGGAGAAATCATTGCCGAAGCGCGAACGGAGCTGTTCGGGGACGTCGTTATGCCCGTCAATCACCGGCGAACGTTCGAGCGCGGCGCGAGCGGTGTCCTCCGGCGTGGCGGCCTGCAAAGGGCTGGTCACCAGCAGCAAAGCGGAAAAATAGAATCCAAATAGGAGATTTACTGCTTTAACTGTTGGAAATGTTCTCATATTATTCTCCCTGTCCGATCTGGCGTATATGCACTTTACAAACCCAGACTTCTTTGGTTAAAAGTGGTTCGTTGATCAGTACCGTCTGCCATCTCTAATCTCTTCCAGAATTTTGATGACCTTGTCGAAGCCCCTTTCAATCGTGATGCCGATTAACATCAACAGGGCGATCAATCCCATAAACCAATACGACACGTTGCTCATTTTGATGTCCCCTCCCCCGGCTTGTGCGTGGCGATTTTCCTCAACCGTTCCTTGAAGCGTTCGGGATCGTCGTCGGTTTCAAGCTCGCGTGCGGCCTGCTTGAATTTGGCTGACTGGGTTTGGGGCTTGGTCATGGGGTTTCTATATCAGACGCTCCCGAGTCCTGAACACCCGTATCGTTCGCGGCATTGTGAACTTTCAGCAATATCTTCAGCGCGGCGATTTTTGTTTCCAATTCCGCCAGACCATTAGAATCTAGAAGCGCGTTGATGTGGACGCGGTCACCCTGAATGTTCATGTTTATCTTATTCAGGATAGGCCCCGCAAGGGCTCCGGCTATCGCCTCAACGTG
>JANLQV010000449.1:0-11185 GCA_031368025.1 Sphingomonadales bacterium
ATCCGCTTCGGCAGCCGGGTTGATGTCTATCTTCCCGCTGGAACAGCACCGAAAGTGGCGCTCGGCCAGCGCTGTGTTGCCGGTGAGACGCTGTTGGGCATCATCGGTGACAAGGATGGTGTGTGCGGGGTTCGCCTTTGAGCGATGATGAGCTTGCGCCCCGGCGCGGGTTGAGCCTGCGTGCGGTTCCGCCCAATGCGATCACGGCATTGGCCTTGTGCTTCGGCCTCACGGGTATCCGCTATGCGATTTCGGCGACCGGAACCGATCCACATCTCGGCGATTGGGAACGGGCCATCGGCACGATTGTCGTTGCGGGCGTGCTCGATGGCATTGACGGGCGGGTGGCGCGGCTCCTGAAGGCAGAAAGCCGGTTCGGCGCCGAACTCGATTCGCTGTCCGACGTGATTGCGTTTGGTGTGTCGCCGGCGATCATTCTCTATCTCTGGTCGCTCCAGCAATTGCCACGCTTCGGGTGGATTTTTGCGCTGGCACTGGCCGTGAGCTGCGCATTGCGGCTGGCACGGTTCAATGCCCGGATCGATATGGAGGATCAGCCGCACAAATCGGCAGGCTTCCTCACCGGCATTCCGGCCCCGGCAGCGGCCGGCCTGGCCTTCGCCCCGCTCTATCTCTGGCTGGTGACCGAGAATGAATGGTTTCGTGAGCCCTTTGTGGTTGCCCCCTGGGCGGGGTTGATCGCGTTCCTGATGATCTCCAACGTTGCGACCTATAGCTGGGGCTCGATCCGCCTGCGCCGCCATGTCCGGCTTGAGGCGATCCTGCTTGCGGCCTTGATCGGGACGGCGCTGTTTTCCGATCCGTGGATCACGCTCTCAGCGGTTTCGGTGATCTACCTCGCGATGATCCCGTTCAGCATTCGCAGCTATGCCAAGGTCAAAAGGGCGCGGAAAACGAATTTACTCAAAACCATGGACACTGGCTCGGTCGACTGAAGTGTCAGCTTAAGCCGCTTCGCGCATCGGCTCCTGAAACCGGGTATGGCGCACAACGACGGGCTTGAAGGGCAGCACGCGCGCCGCGATTTCGGTATGAATGTCGATGGTTTCGGGAAGCTGGCCCGCCAGCGCTTCGAGGATGCGGTCACCATTGGTGACAAGGGTCTGCCGAATCACTTCAGCAGCAACGATCAAGGCCATCAAAAATGCCAAAATTCCGAGGATGTGCATCATATTCCCTTTCTGTTCCCATCATTCATGTTCTACCCCCGTTCCGATGTCAACGTGCAAGTTTCTATTTTGTTCCACGACGATTGCAAATTATTCGGCAGCGCTTGCATCGCGCGCCGACCCTCGCTAATGGCCCGCGCTCAATCCCGCATGGGTGGCATCATAAACCGGTGTGGAGCACTTGCTTCATTCTCGCTGCCCAGTGGACTAACCGGAAGGAGATTATCCCCATGGCGGCACCGACTGTCACCATGCACCAGCTCTTGGAAGCTGGCGCACACTTTGGACACCAGACACATCGCTGGAATCCAAAAATGAAACCTTACATCTTTGGCGATCGCAACGGCGTTCATATTCTCGACCTGTCGCAGACCGTGCCGCTTTTCGCGCGCGCTCTCGACTTTGTGTCGCAGACTGCGGCTCGTGGCGGCAAGGTGCTTTTCGTGGGTACCAAGCGCCAGGCGCAGGATCCGATTGCGGATGCGGCACGTGCGTCGGGCCAGCATTTCGTCAACCATCGCTGGCTGGGCGGAATGCTCACCAACTGGAAGACGATTTCGGGCTCAATCAAGCGGTTGAAGTCAATGGAAGAACAGCTTTCGGGTGACACCGCCGGCCTCACCAAGAAGGAAGTCCTTCAGCTCACGCGCGAACGTGACAAGCTTGAGCTTTCGTTGGGCGGCATCCGCGACATGGGCGGCATTCCAGACGTGATGATCGTGATTGACGCGAACAAGGAAGAACTCGCGATCAAGGAAGCCAATGTGCTTGGCATTCCGGTTGTGGCGATCCTGGATTCGAACGTCAGCCCCGATGGGATCGCTTTCCCGGTTCCGGCGAATGACGATGCCAGCCGCGCGATCCGCCTCTATTGCGATGCGATCTCTGCGGCGGCAACCCGTGGCGGACAGCAAGGCGCTGCTGCACGCGGCGTTGATCTGGGTGCGATGGACGTTCCGCCGGCTGAAGAAGCGCTGGCCGTTGTCGAGGACGTTGTTCCGGCTCCGGTTGTTGAGGCGGTGGCCCCGGTTGTCGAAGACGCTCCTGCTGTTGAGATTGTTGCTGAAGAGGCGACTCCCGAAGCGTAATAAAACCGTCGCCCCTGCGCTGGCAGGGGGTTGTTTGAGAGTCGGGCACCTGACTTCCGCAAAGGCCGCAGCCTTCGCTGGGGCGACGTATATTTTGAAAGGATCAAACCATGGCAGATGTGACCGCATCGATGGTGAAGGAACTGCGCGAGAAATCGGGCGCGGGGATGATGGACTGCAAGAAAGCGCTGGATGAAACCAGCGGCGACATGGAAGCGGCGGTCGATTGGCTGCGCACCAAGGGGCTCGCTACGGCGTCGAAGAAATCGAGCCGGACTGCGGCGGAAGGCTTGGTCGGCGTCACCGTCAGCGGCACGACGGGCACTGCGGTTGAGGTCAATTCTGAAACGGACTTCGTTGCCAAGAATGACCAGTTCCAGGATTTCGTCCGCACCGTCACAAACATCGCGCTCGACACGGGTGACGATATTGCGGCGCTCGCTGCGGCCAGCCATCCGGCGGGCGGCACCGTTGGCGATGTCCTGACTGCAAACATCGCCACGATTGGCGAAAACCAGACGTTGCGCCGCGCGCGCCGCCTGACCGTCAGCGAAGGCGCGGTTGTGCCTTATGTGCATAATGCTGCCGCGCCGGGGCTTGGCAAGATCGGTGTGCTGGTCGCGCTTGAAAGCGCGGCTCCAGCCGAAAAACTCGAAGCGCTCGGCAAGCAGCTTGCGATGCATGTGGCCGCCGCCTTCCCGTTGGCGCTCGACGAAAGTGGCATTGCTGCCGACGTCATCGAGCGCGAGCGTGCGATCGCGCTGGAAAAGGCTGCTGAATCTGGCAAGCCTGCCGAAGTCGTTGCCAAAATGGTTGACGGCGCTGTCGCCAAGTTCATGAAAGAAAACGCGCTTCTCAACCAGTTGTTCGTGATGGACGGCAAGACGCGGATTTCCGACGTCGTGGCGGCTGCCGCCAAGGAAGCCGGAGTGGCGATCAAGCTGACAGATTATGTCCGCTTCCAGCTTGGCGAGGGCATCGAGAAGAAGGAAAGCGATTTCGCCGCAGAAGTCGCTGCTGCCGCGGGCATCTAAGCCACGCTTGGCAAGGGCGCGCACCCATACTAGGGTGCGCGCCATTCCTTCCTGTTGACCCGAAAGAGTGACCACCCGCATGGCCCGCCCCCGCTTCAAACGCATCCTGCTGAAGCTCTCCGGCGAGGCGCTGATGGGCGATCGCCAATATGGTATCGATCCCGAAACCGTCGCGCGGATGGCGGGAGAGGTGAAGGCCGCGCGCGATGCCGGTTTTGAACTTTGCCTCGTCATTGGTGGCGGCAATATTTTTCGCGGCATGGCGGGTGCGGCCAAGGGCATGGATCGCACCACGGCCGATTATATGGGCATGCTGGCAACCGTGATGAATGCGTTGGCCATGCAGGGCGCGCTCGAGGCAATTGGCCTTGAAACCCGCGTCCAGTCTGCCATTCCGATGGCCACAGTGTGCGAACCCTATATCCGCCGTCGCGCCAGCCGCCACCTTGAAAAGGGAAGGGTGGTGATCTTTGCCGCCGGCACAGGCAATCCGTTCTTCACGACCGATACCGGTGCCGCGCTGCGTGCCGCCGAAATGAGTTGCGATGCGCTTTTCAAGGGGACGTCGGTCGATGGCGTTTACGATGCTGACCCCAAGAAAGTGGCGAGCGCGAAACGCTATAACACGCTCGGGTTCCAGCAAGTGCTTTCCGACGACTTGAAGGTGATGGACGCAAGTGCCGTTGCCTTGTGCCGCGATAACAACATCCCGATCGTCGTCTTCTCGATCCGTGAGCAGGGCAATCTTGCCAAGGTGCTGGCGGGCGAGGGCGTTTCGACAATCGTACAGAATGAGGAGCAAGCCTGATGCCCGCCTATAACAAGGCCGATCTCGAACGCCGGATGCACGGTGCGGTTGATTCCCTGAAAAGCGATCTGGGCGGCCTTCGCACGGGTCGTGCCAACACGGCCTTGCTCGATCCGGTCACGGTCGAAGTCTATGGATCGAACATGCCGCTCAACCAGGTAGCGACGGTTTCGGCGCCGGAACCACGGCTCCTGTCTGTTCAGGTCTGGGATAAGTCGAATGTCACGCCGGTGGAAAAGGCCATTCGCAATGCCGGGCTGGGCATCAACCCGATTGTCGACGGCAACAATATCCGCTTGCCTATCCCGGACATGACCGAGGAACGTCGCAAGGAGCTTGCCAAGCTGGCGCACAGCTACGCTGAAAAGGCCAAGATCGCCGCGCGCAATGTGAGGCGCGATGGGAATGATGACCTCAAGACCGATGAAAAGAAAAAGGAAATCAGCGAGGATGATCGCAAACGCCTCGAAGCGGAGGTCCAGAAAATGACGGACGCGACGATCGCTGAAATCGATAGCGCGCTGGCATCGAAGGAAAAGGAAATCCTTGGCAAGTGAGTGGTTTGCCCGCCCCCTTTGGAGCAGCGCAGGGCAAGCTTTCGGGCGGAGGTGGTACGTCGGCGGTCCCGCGCCATGTTGCGATCATCATGGATGGCAATGGCCGTTGGGCAAAGAAGCGGATGTTGCCGCGCATTGCCGGGCACCGCAAAGGGATTGAGGCGGCGCGAAACGTAACGCGAGCGGCGGGCGATCTCGGGATCGAAGTTCTGACGCTTTATGCTTTCTCGACGGAGAATTGGCGGCGTCCGGCCGAAGAAGTCAGCGATCTTATGGGTTTGCTGCGCCATTTCATCAGGTCAGACATTGATGAACTGGCAAAAAACGGTGTGCGGCTTCGCATCATCGGCAACTATCAGGCACTTTCGCCAGATCTTGTGCAATTGATCGACGGGGCGATTGAGCGCACCGCGAATAACACGCGCACTACATTGGTCATTGCGCTCAACTATGGCTCACAGGCCGAAATGGTGACGGTCATGCAATCGCTCGCGACCCGCGCCGCAGCGGGTGAAATCGATCCTGCTGCGATCAACGAGGCGATGATCGAAGGCCTGCTCGATACCAACGGACTGCCGCCACCGGACCTCTTGATCCGGACGTCGGGTGAGCAACGGCTATCCAATTTCCTGCTTTGGCAGCTCGCTTATGCCGAATTGCTGTTCGTGGACACGTTATGGCCCGATTTTGGGGCGGAAGCACTGGCGGACGCAGTAGAGCAATATGGCGCGCGCGAACGCCGCTTCGGTGGCCTGTGACGGCATCGAAGGCGCCTGCATCCGAACTTACCCAGCGTATCACAGTCGGCGTGATCCTGATCATTGTTGCTTTGACTGAAATCTGGTTCGGCGGCATTGCTTTCTGGATCCTTGTCACAGCCGCAGGCGTGATCATGGTTTCCGAATATGCGGCGCTGCTGAAGGTTTCGTACGAACATCGCAGAATGGCGATGTTCGCCATGTGCATTCCCCTCGGCGTCCTCGCGCCGCTGGCGCTTGGTCCGGGATTTTTTGCCCTTGGCCTTGTTTTCGGGATGGCCATTGCCGTTGCCATCGTGGCGCGCAATGCAGCACTTGGGGCCGGGTTGGTCTATGTTGGCCTGCCGATTCTGGCGCTGCTCTGGTTGCGCCAATTGCCGGACATCGGGCTGGTCCTGACATTCTGGGCACTATCGCTGGTCTGGGCCACTGACATCGGAGCCTTTTTTGCCGGGCGCGCGATCGGTGGCCCGAAGATCGCGCCCGCGATTAGCCCGTCAAAGACATGGGCAGGGCTTTTCGGCGGCATGGCAATGGCGATGCTGTTGGCCGTCGGTTTCCATCGCTGGCTGGCCCTTCCCGTGCCGCTGGTTTGGGCAACGCCGTTGCTCGCTGTTGCTGCACAAGCCGGCGATTTTTTTGAAAGCTGGATGAAGCGCAGGGCGGGGGTGAAAGACAGTGGCACCCTGTTACCGGGACATGGCGGCGTGCTTGACCGGCTGGACGGTGTTGCGACGGCCGCCCCGTTGGCGGCGCTTCTGGTAGCGTTGGGGCTGGCGGTATGACGTCACGCAAAAGCATCACCATCCTGGGCGCGACGGGATCGGTCGGCCAATCGACGATGGACCTGGTCCTGAGGAACCCCGGCGCTTTCGAGGTTGTCGCGCTGACGGCCCGGACAGACGTTGATGGGCTTGCAAAGGCAGCACGCGCGGCATCGGCAAAATGTGCCGTGATCGGTGACGAGGCGCGCTTTGCCGATCTCAAGGCTGCGCTTTCGGGCACTGGCATACACGTCGCAGCCGGAGAGGCCGCCGTGGTCGATGCGGCACGGCGCGGGGCCGACTGGACAATGGCTGCGATCGTCGGGTGCGCCGGGTTGATGCCGGTCATGGCGGCGCTTGAGGGCGGAAAGACGCTGGCCTTTGCAAACAAGGAAGCGCTGGTTTCGGCAGGATCGCTTATGATGGACGCAGCGCGCGCATCGGGCGCGACCTTGCTGCCGGTCGATTCGGAACATAATGCGATATTCCAGTGCCTTGACCAATCGGCACCGAAAGGAGTTGCGCGGATCATCCTGACCGCGAGTGGCGGGCCGTTCCGCACGATCGCTCTCGCCGAGATGGCCAAAGCGACGCCTGAACAGGCTGTTGCGCACCCGAACTGGTCGATGGGCGCCAAGATATCCGTCGATTCCGCGACGATGATGAACAAGGGCCTCGAATTGATCGAAGCGCATCACCTGTTTGCGATGCCGTCCGAACGGCTCGACGTTGTCATCCACCCTCAATCGGTCATCCATTCGATGGTTGAATATGTCGACGGCTCGGTGCTGGCGCAACTTGGTGCCACCGACATGCGTATTCCCATCGCGCACACGCTGGCCTGGCCCGAGCGGATGGACACGCCGTGCGAACGGCTTGACCTTGTGGAGGTCGGCAGGCTGGATTTCGAAGCACCGGACCTTGAACGATTCCCCGCGCTCAAGCTCGCTCGTGAGGCCATGATTGCCGGTGGGGCGGCTCCGGGCATATTGAATGCATCCAATGAAATTGCGGTCGCCGCGTTTCTGGACCGTCAGATCGCATTCGGGGATATTACGGGCGTTGTCGCGCGCGTGCTCGAGCGCTATGGACCGGCAGCTCCTGCCTCGCTTGCCGATGTATTGGAAATCGATGCCGAAGCCCGTCGCCTGGCGTCAGCGATTTTGGAAAGTGTTTCTGCGTGATCGAAACTCCCGGCTTTTTGTGGACAGCCCTGTTTTTTCTGGTGGCAATAGGGCCGCTCATTTTCCTTCACGAACTTGGGCATTATCTGGTCGGTCGCTGGTGCGGAGTAAAAGCCGAAGCTTTCTCCATTGGCTTTGGCCACGAAATCACTGGCTGGACGGACAAGCGCGGGACACGCTGGAAAGTCGGCTGGATGCCGCTGGGCGGCTATGTCCGCTTCGCTGGGGATGCCAATGCCGCCAGCCAGCCCGACGGGGAATGGAAACAACTTCCCGATTTCGAACGCAGCCAGACATTCCATGCCAAGGCCTTGTGGCAGCGTGCAGCGATCACCGCGGCAGGGCCGGTTGCGAATTTTATCGTCGGCTTCCTGCTGCTCGCGGGCCTGTTGGCGAGTTTCGGCGAAATGCGCACGCCCAGCATTGTCGGCAGCGTTAAAGCCGGTTCCGTTGCCGAAAAGAGCGGCTTTCGTGAAGGCGACCGGATCGTCGGGATCGGAAGCAAGCGCATCGACGATTTCGAAACGCTTTATGAAACGGTCTATACGCGTCCGCGCGTGGCGCTGGATTTCACGGTTATGCGTGGTGCGCAGAGCATCCACATTCTCGCGACGCCGGCTTATCTCGAGGCGCGTGACGGATTTGGAAATGTTCAACGTCGCGGTTCGATGGGGATCGGGCCTGTGGAGCCAGTTCGCGTCTTGCTGGGATGGCAGGATATACCCGGTGCCGCGCTCGGCCGGACGGTTGGTGCGATCAAATCCACCGTCGATGGCCTGGGACAGATCCTGTTTGGAAACCTTTCTGCCAAGGAGATGAGCGGGCCTGTGAAAATGGCCAAATTCGCCGGACAGATTGCGACGCTCGGCTGGGGTCCGTTCCTTGGCTTCGTCGCAATGATTTCCATTAATCTGGGATTCATCAACCTGTTGCCAATCCCGATGCTTGATGGCGGACACCTGTTTTTCTATGCGATCGAGGGGGTCATTCGCAGGCCGGTCCCCGCGCAAGCGCAGGAATGGGCCTTTCGCACGGGGTTTGTGGTGTTGATGACTCTGATGTTGTTTGTCACATTCAACGATTTGGCATCTTTCGATGTGTGGCACAGGCTATCCGGCTTGATTGGTTGACGAGGTTCGGGCAGGGGCGTTCCGCGCACTGCGCTAAGAAGAAGAGGCATTACTGCGTGACAGCGAACAAGGCGTATCAATTTGGCCGCGGCACTCTTGCCCTGCTTCTGCTCGGCACGACGATGCCGGTGGTTGCGCAGACAGCGCCTGCCGCAGTCGCGCCACCCGTTCTTACGCCAGCTCCCGTCGGCGGCGGCACGATCAAGGCGATCAATGTTTCGGGATCGCAGCGGCTCGAACCCGATACGGTTCGCTCCTATATTCAATTGCGCGCCGGCGGAAAGTACACGACTGAGTCGCTTGATCAGGCGATCCGTGACTTGTTCGACACCGAATTGTTCACCGACGTCCAGATTCGCGACAATGATGGCAATCTCACGATTGAAGTGCGCGAAAATCCGGTGATCAACCGGATCATCCTTGAGGGCAACAAGCGCCTCAAGGAAGACAAGATCAACAAGGAAATAAAACTCGCGCCGCGTCAAATCTTCACACGATCGAAGGTGCGCGCGGATGTGGCCCGGATCGTTGAGCTTTACCGTCGTCAGGGCCGTTTTGCGGCGAATGTCGAGCCCAAGATGGTCATGCTCGACCAGAACCGGGTCGATGTGGTCTACGAAATTTCCGAAGGGCCGAAGTCCAAGGTTCAGCAGATCAACATCCTTGGCAACGAAAAGTTCAGCGACGGACAGTTGCGGGCTGAAATGGCGACGAAACAGGCGCGGATCACACGCTTCTTCTCGTCGGGCTCAAGCTACGATCCTGACAAGCTGGCCTATGACCAATCCAAGATGCGGCAATTTTATCTGACGAACGGTTATGCGGATTTCCGCGTCGTTTCAGCCGTCGCAGAATTGACGCCTGACAAGCGTGATTTCATCCTCACTTATGTGATCGAGGAAGGCGAGCGCTACAAATTCGGCGATGTTTCGGTCGAAAGCGAATTGCGCGACTACAAGCCGCAAGCGGATAAGCTCGCGATCAAGAAGGGCAATTGGTACAACGCCAAACTCGTTGAAGACACGGTCGAAAGCTTGACCGAAGCAGCGGGCCTGTTTGGCTATGCATTTGCCGAGGTCAATCCCGATTTTCAGCGCGACAAGGAAACGAAGACGATGAGTCTCGTTCTCAAAGTCGGCGATGCCCCGCGCGTCTATGTCGAACGGATCGACATCAACGGAAACACAAACACGCAGGACAAGGTGGTCCGCCGCGAATTCCGCGTGACAGAGGGCGATGCGTTCAACAGTTTCCAGGTGAAACGGTCTTCCGACCGCATCCAGTCGCTGGGCTTTTTCCAGGAAAAGCTGGAGATCGAGCAGAAACAGGGTTCGGCGCCTGATCGCATCATCCTCGAAGCGAATGTCGAGGAACAGTCCACCGGCGAACTCCAGCTTTCGGCGGGCTTCTCTTCGATTGAGCGCTTCATCATCAACGCCTCGATCCGCCAGCGCAACTTCCGCGGTAAAGGTCAGGAGTTGCGAGCGAGCGTCAATTACTCGACCTTTTCCAAGTCGATTGAATTGGGCTTTACCGAGCCTTATTTCCTCGACAAGAATATTGCGCTGGGCGGTGATATCTTCCGGCGCGATTTTAACAGCTTCAACTTCGTCAACAATAATCGCAATACGACCTACCAGCAGCTCACCACTGGGTTTCAGGTGCGTATTGGCGTGCCGCTCACCGAGTTCTGGTCGTTTGCCGGCCGCTATGGTGTCAATCTTGACGATGTGACGCTCGACCGGAATCAGTTCTTCTTCAACGGGCAGTGCGATCCATTGCTGGCCGGCCGCTTCCTGTGCGATGCGATCGGCAAACGCACGACGTCATCGCTCGGCTACAGCCTGGTCTTCGACAATCTCAACAATCGCCTCCGTCCCAGTGCCGGGCAGCGCGCCGTGTTCAGTCAGGATTTCGCCGGGCTCGGCGGTAGCGTCAAATATATTCGAACCCGTCTCGATGCTGACAAATACTGGAAGGTGCTCGGCAACTTCATTTTCTCGGTTGGCATAGAAGCGGGCTATATTTTTCCATTTGGGTCTGATCGGGGCCCGGGAGTGGACAAGGTTCGGTTGACGGACCGGTTTTTCCTGGGTGAACCCGAAATGCGCGGATTTAATATCCGCGGTGTCGGCCCGCGCGTGCAACGTCGGCGCTACGATGTCACGACAGCAACACTGATCACTGATCGCAATCAGATAACTGATGATGCGCTTGGTGGCCGGGCGTATTACAAAGGGCGTCTCGAACTTGAAATCCCGCTTGGAGCGGGCGCGAAGGGGCTTGGCATCCGGCCTTCGATTTTCATGGACGTCGGATCGGTATTCGGCGTCAAGCAGCCCAACTTGACCACGCTTTCGAATTTTACCGATCCTGCCGACAACCGGATCAAGTTCCAATGTCGCAACGCGACAACCGGCGCGACAACCTTTGCGACATTGCAAACTCCGGCATCGCCCATATCGCCAACCAACCAGTTTACTCTTTGCCCGACAACGTCTTCCGCCTTTGCACCGTTTGATGAGCGCTTCCTTGGCGATACATTTAAACCCCGCCTGTCGGTCGGCTTCGGCTTCAACTGGAAATCGCCATTTGGTCCGTTCAGGATCGATATAGCCAAGGCTCTGCTAAAGGAGCCTGGAGATGAAACCAAATTGTTCACTTTCAACGTA
>JANLQV010000056.1:0-9894 GCA_031368025.1 Sphingomonadales bacterium
GCCAGATCCACGCCGCCCGAAGCGAAACAGCGCCGCTGGCGATCGGTCGCAACCGGGTCCGCTCGACTTTGCGGTCAAGATCGCGGTCGACAATGTCGTTATAGACGCACCCGGCGCCGCGCATCGCGATTGCCCCCGCCAGCATCCAGAGAATCAACGTCCAATGCGCTGCCGCCGCTCCTCCCGCCAGCAGCACGCCCCAGGCGCAGGGCCAGAACAGTAGCCACCAGCCGATCGGCCGGTCGAACCGGGCAAGAAGCGCATAGGGCCGGGCGAAGGCGGGCAGCATCCCGACCAGCCCCTTATGCTGGCTATCAGGCACAATTTCGATCTGCGGAGTCTTCATGCTAGGGGCGCTCTTATGCCCGCAACGCCCGCCTGGCCACCCCAATCGACCCCTCGGCTGTTTGTCGAATCGGTGCTGAGCGATGGGATCGAACTGCCGGTTGCAGGCGGCCAGGCGCATTATCTGATTTCGGTCATGCGGATGAAACTGGGTGCGCCGGTCAAGCTGTTCGACAATGTGTCGGGCGAATGGCTTGCAGAGGTAGCGATGATCGGAAAGCGCGACCTGATTTTGCGTGTGTGTGGTCATTTGCGGAAGCGCGAGGCCGCGCCCGACATCTGGCTGCTCGCGGCGCCAATCAAGAAGGCGCGAATCGATATGGTCGCGGAAAAAGCCTGCGAACTGGGGGTTTCGCGTTACCAGCCGGTCATCACGCGGCGGACGGTGATCGAGCGGTTGAACCTCGAACGGCTGCGCAGCCATATGATCGAGGCTGCCGAACAATGCGGCCGCACTGCGCTTCCCGAACTGGGCGAGCCGGTGAAACTGGCAGCGTTGCTCAAATCATGGCCCGCTGGGCGGACGCTGTTTTTTGCCGATGAAGCCGGCGGAGAGCCGTTTGCCAGCGCTGCGGCTGCGCACAAGGGTCCCGCCGCAATCCTGATTGGCCCCGAAGGCGGGTTCGACGATGAGGAACGGGCGATGATTCGCGCGCAGCCCCAGTCTGTTCCGATTTCGCTGGGCCCCCGTATCCTGAGGGCGGAGACCGCCGCCATCGCCGCGCTTTCCATCTGGATGGGAAGCGCGGGCGACTGGCGCGATGTCGATCAGTAGCGCTGCTGGCGCTCGTAAAGCGTCTTGTAGTGCTGGATGCGGGTGACTCGCAGCCCGGGCATGCCCGAACGATCCACCGCACGTTGCCAGCTCGCAAATTCTTCCAGCGTGAGACTGTAACGGTCACACACTTCGTCGACCGTCAGCAGACCGCCATTCACTGCCGCAACGACTTCTGCCTTGCGCCGCACGACCCAGCGGGTGGTGGATGGCGGAGGGAGTGAGTCGACCGTCAGTGACTCGCCGAGAGGGCCAATCACTTGCGCGGGACGGATTTTCTGGTTCTCGATCATTCTTACCTCAAACGCATACGACCGGAGCCGTCTCTGCCTGTGAAAGTGTTTCTACAGCCAAGGGGTTGAAACAAAGCTAAAATGCCAAGGTAAACGCGGGGTTCACGAAGATTTACTTTGTGTGAGGATTGTGTCCGCCACACCCGCATTGAAACTGGCGGCTTTCGATGCGGCCATCTCTGTTGCATCTCTGGGAGCAAACTGCGCGATCTCGGGGTGGCCCGCAAAGACCGAGGTTGCCGGAGGCTTGTCCTGCATTTGCGTCCTTGCCGTGGGTGAAACCGCCTGTCGCGCCGACACGTGTGCCAACAAACTCGCGAGTTCGGGCGAAGCTTGGGGGCCAATCTTCTTGCCGCGCTGGCGACGGGCGAAACCTAAATCCATGACTTGTTGTCGCAGAAAAAACTGAACAGCGCGTAAAGCATGTTCAATCAGCCAAGCTGTGTTGTATTTCGGTCACCTGTGATAGGGGCGCGGCCATGCTCGATCTTTTCCAGCTTGCGGGGCCTGCCAAGGCCCGCCGCATTGTCGTCGCCATGTCGGGTGGAGTCGATTCGTCGGTTGTTGCGGCGCTGGCGGCGCGCACCGGTGCGGAAACGATCGGGATCACGCTTCAGCTTTACGATCATGGCAGCGCGGTGAACCGGGTGGGGAGTTGCTGTGCGGGACAGGATATCCGCGATGCCCGCGCCGTCGCAGATCGGCTGGGGATCGCGCATTATGTGTTCGATCATGAAAGCCGCTTCCGCGATACAGTGATCGACCAGTTCGCTGACGAATATATGCGCGGTCGCACGCCGATTCCTTGCGTCCGCTGCAATATGGGGGTGAAGTTCACCGACCTGTTTCGGCTGGCAAAGGATCTGGGCGCGGATTGCCTTGCCACCGGGCACTATGTTCGCCGCGTGATCGGGCCGGAGGGCGCCGAATTGCACCGCGCGCTCGATCCGGCGCGCGACCAGAGCTATTTCCTTTTTGCGACCACCACAGAACAGCTTGATTATTTGCGTTTTCCGTTGGGCGGCATGCCCAAGCCCGAAGTGCGAGCGATTGCGCAGGAAATGGGCTTGGCAGTGGCAATGAAGCCCGACAGTCAGGATATCTGCTTCGTGCCCAATGGCGATTATGCCAGTGTGGTCCGCAAAATCCGGCCCGAAGCCGAAACCGGGGGCGCGATCGTCGATGCTGAAGGCCGGGTGCTGGGCGAGCATAAGGGCCTGATCCACTATACCGTTGGCCAGCGGCGTGGGCTTGATATCGGCGGGCTGGCCGAACCCCTCTACGTCATCAGGCTTGAGCCCGAGACACAGCGCGTGGTGGTCGGGCCCAAGGCTGCGCTAGCGGTCACTGCCGCCCGCCTGTCCGAACTGAGCTGGCTTGGCCTCCCGGAAGACAAGCCGGTATCTGCCAAGGTTCGTTCGCTGGCAAAGCCGGTTGCGGCACGGCACGACGGCGAATGGCTGCGGTTCGACACGCCCGAATTCGGTGTCGCGCCGGGGCAGGCCGCGGTGCTTTATGATGGAGACCGGGTGCTGGGCGGTGGCTGGATCGAGGAAACCATCGGCGTCGAACCGCGCGTGCTTGTTGGATCGGAACAAGCCGCATAGTCTCTCCGCAAAGCCGAACAACCAGGGATGCCTTTCATGCCAAGTCTCACAGCACGCGTCGTTTCTTTCGTTCTCCGCACGACCGGCGTGTATCGTAAGCTCTTCGCCGGGGGGCCGGATTTTCTTCTGCATCAGGCCAAGGCGCTTGCAGTGCCGAGCGAGCCCAGCGCGAAGATGAAGGCAAGGCTTTCGATCACGCGGACCGAATTTCAGGGACGGCCAGTCTGGGACGTCGCGCCGAAAGATCGGGCGCCAAGCGCAACGCTGCTCTATTGGCACGGCGGCGGCTATGTCTATCCGGCGATGGCCGGGCACTGGGATTTTGCTGCGCATATGGCGCGGGCCTATGGCTGGCGGATGATCGTACCGCTCTATGCGCTCGCGCCGAAGGCCGAGGTTGGCGAGATCACAGACTTTGCGCTTGATCTCTACAAGGATTTGATTGGGAAAACCGACCCCGCCACCCTTGTCATGGGCGGCGATTCAGCAGGCGGCGGGTTGGCCGCAGCCACGGTGATGGCGGCGCGCGATGCGGGATTGCCGCTCCCGGCCAAGCTGATCCTGATCTGTCCCTGGCTCGAAGCCAGTCCGGACCATCCCGATCAGCCGGCAATCGAGCGACGCGATGCGGTCCTCACCATTCGCGGGATTCGCGAGGCAGGGGAGATGTATGCGGGAGCCGCTGGCACGAAAGATCCGCGAGTCAGCCCGATCCGTGGAGACTGGTCAGCCTTGCCGCCGATCCTCGCCTTTGGCGGGGGCGATGATATCCTTGTGGTGGACGGTCGGGCGCTCAAAGCGAAACTGCCGTCGGTGGACTATGTCGAAAAATCCGGCATGATCCACGATTGGCCGATATTCAGTTTCCCGGAATCGCGTGCGGCCCAGGCGCAGATGGCGGGTTTCGTCACTGGATAGTGATCGGGATCAGTCGGTGAGATGCTCGCGCTCCGGATCGGAATGACCTTCTGGATCGGGGTGAATCAAAACCTCGGTGCCTGGAAATTCGATCATCAACCGCGCTTCGACTTCGTCCATCACACGATGCGCTTCAAGCACGGTCATCGCGGGATCGACCCAAACATGGAACTGGACAAAATCATGCGCGCCGCTTGATCGGGTGCGGAGATCATGAATACCCTTGAGTTCGGGGTGGCTCTGCGCGACCGCGAGGAAACGATCACGCTTTTCCACGGGCCATTCCTTGTCCATCAACTCGTCAATCGCTTGCGCGGCAACCTGCTTGGCATGCCAGATCAGCCACAGCGCGATGGCGACGCCGAACACAGGGTCTGCGCCGTGCAAATGAAGGACCGAGTCAAGCACTAGCGCGACAATCACCGACGCATTCAAGACCAGATCGCTTGAATAATGAATATGGTCAGCGTGGATCGCGACCGAGCCGGTCTTGCGAATGACATATCGCTGATATGTGATGAGCGCGAGGGTTGCGACGAAGGCGATGACCGACACGCCGATCCCGAGTTCAGGATGCTCCGGCGCGCGGCTCATGCCGATCATGCTGATTCCACGCCAGCCAATGGCAAGGGCAGAGGCCGAGATGATCCCGGTCTGGAACAGCGCGGCAAGCGCTTCGGCCTTGCCGTGGCCATAGCTGTGATTGTGATCGGCCGGTTCGGCGGCAAGCCGCACTGAAAACAACGTCACCAGCGACGCCACAATGTCGAGAGCGGTATCGGCCAGCGAACCCAGCATCGAAACCGATCCCGTCTCCCACGCCGCCCAGCCTTTGAGGCCAAGCAGGAACAGCGCCATCGAAACGCTGGCGATGGCCGCACGCTGAGTCAGGGTTCCGCGGTTCGTCCCGCGCTCCGCGCTCATGGGTAAAGCAGGCCTTCATCCCAGCTATCCGGGCCGGTACGCGTGAACAGGCGGCGTTCGTGGAGCCGGTGTTCGCGATCCTGCCAGAATTCGATCCGGTGAGGGTAGACGCAATAGCCCGACCAGTGTGGCGGGCGTGGAACAGGCTGGCCTTCGAAACGGGCCTGCACTGCGGCAAAGCGGCCTTCGAATGTTTCCCGACTGTCGAGCGGGCGCGATTGGTCCGACGCCCAGGCACCAAGCTGCGAATCCCGGCCGCGTGTCGCGAAATAGGCGTCAGCCGTCGCGTCATCGACCCGCAACACCTTGCCTTCGACCCGGATTTGGCGCCGTTGCGATTTCCAGTGGAACAGCAGCGCGACAAACCCGCGTTCGGAAATCTGATGCGCCTTGTCGCTTTGCTGGTTGGTGTAGAAAATAAAACCATCCGGCCCATGGCCCTTGAGCAGTACCATCCGCACTGAAGGCTGGCCATCAGCATTCGCAGTGGCGAGCGCCATCGCGTTCGAGTCATTGGGCTCCGTCATCCGGGCTTCGCCAAACCAGAGATCGAAGATTGATAGGGGATGTGTAGGCATGACGGCATCTCTAGCCAGCCGCGGCGTTCAAGTCGAGACAGCGGTTGTGGTGTCAATACTGGTTCCGCATCGCTTGCCCTGTCGCGCCGGATGTGGTGAAGCAATGGACAATCGGGGGCATAGATGACGAGCCAGATCGAACACCCAGTTATCATGAATGCGGCAGAGGCGATCCGGGCGTCCTATTGTGCGGAAGCCGGGTTTGGCGATGTCATGTGCGGCGCGCGGGGCGATGACGCCCAGATCTGGCAATCGATCCTTGAGGAAGTTCTGACGGCGGGCAGCGGCAGCATCGCCGACGCGCAAGAGCGGGTGCAACGCCATGTCCAGGAAATCGGCACCAGCTTCCGCCTGGCCGATGAGGGGGAGGAGCGGCAATGGCCCGTCTCTCCCCTGCCTTTGCCAATTGGTGAGGGCGAATGGTCAGGCATTGCAGCGGCCATCGCGCAACGGGCCGAACTGAGCGAAATGTTGCTGGCGGACATCTATGGCGCGCAACGGCTGGTGACATCGAACGTCCTGCCAGCCGCCGCGTTGACCGGTAGCCCGCATTTCCTTCGGCCGATGGTTGGAATTTCGCCACCCGGCGGGCATTATCTTCATATCTACGCTGCTGATCTTGGACGCGGACCCGATGGCGAATGGCGCATTCTGGCCGACCACACCCGGTCACCGGCTGGGGCTGGCTATGCGCTGGAAAACCGGCTGGCCGCGTCGCAAGTAATTGGGGGATTGACGGCCCGGCTCAATATCGAGCGGCTGGCTCCATTTTTTGTAGACCTTCGCGCGGGGATTGCGGCCAGTTGCGAGCGGACCGACCCGCGGCTCGCGTTGCTGACGCCCGGCCGTTTCAACCAGAGCTATGCCGAACAGGCGCATCTCGCCCGTTATCTCGGGCTCTTGCTCGTAGAGGGTGCGGACATCGCGGTGCATGATGATCGGGTCTATTTGCGCACGATCGAAGGGCTGAAGCGGGTCGATGCGCTGTGGCAACGGATGGATGCGCGGCTGCTTGATCCGCTTGCGCTCGATTCGCGTTCGGCAATAGGGGTTCCGGGGCTGGTCGATGCGATGGCGGGGGGTGGGACGGTGGTGGCCAATTTCCCCGGCGCAGCCGTGCTCGAAGCGCCCATGTTCGGGGCCTTCATGCCGCAACTGGCCCAACGCCTGACAGGAGAAGCGCTCCGCCTGCCGAACATCGCGACGTGGTGGTGCGGGCAGGCACGCGAAGCGCAGCATGTGATTTCCGAACTCGACAATCTGGTGATCGATTCCGCCTTTGGCTCGGTGCCCATCGGGCTTGGGGGAGGCGCGCAGCTTGGCAGCGAAATGCGCGGCGAAGATCGCGCCCGTTTGCTTCAAGATATGGCGCGCCGTCCGCAGGATTATATTGGTCAGGAAATCGTCCACCTTTCAACGATGCCCGTGGCAGATGGCGGCAGGCTGATTGCGCGGCCCTTTACGTTGCGCGTTTTTGCCGCGCGCAATGCCAGGGGAGGCTGGACCGTGATGCCCGGCGGCTTTGCGCGGATCGGGCCGGTTGCCGATGTGCGGGCAACGTCAATCGGGGCCGGCACACGATCGGCGGACGTCATCATCGTTGGATCCAGGCCGGTCGCGCCTGTCACACTCATGTCTGGCAGCCAGGCCATCCGCCGCAATCCGGGGACCCTGCCCAGCCGGGTGGCGGACAATTTGTTCTGGCTCGGTCGCTACCTTGAGCGGGGCGAAGCGGTGCTGGGGCTTGTGCGGACCGGCGCTTCGAGTGCGATTGCGGGACAGGATGACGATCCCACGACGCAGCGGATCTGCAGCCAGTTGTTCGCGAGTGACGCGGTTCACTGGACGCCCGATGCCAGGCCGACCGAAATTTTCGCCGCCGCTGTGAACAATCCGGGCGGCTCATCAAGCGTCGTTTCGCTGCTTGCGGCCGCGCGGACCATCGGTGCGGGCTCGCGCGAGCGGATTTCGCCCGATTTCTGGCAATTGCTCGATACACAATTTCCGTCCGAGCATCCGTTCCAGCAAAAGAATCTTATCCTGCGCGCCCGCTTTGCCGCTTTTGCCGGGCTTGCGGCGGAGCATATGGGGCGGACGGCGGGCTGGCGGTTCCATGATCTGGGTCGGCGGGTCGAACGGGCGTTGAGCCTCACCCGGCTGATCCGCACCTTCGCGGGTGAAAATGCCGCGGCCAATGACCTGACGGCGCTGCTCGATCTTTCCGACGTCCAGATCAGCTATCGCCAGCGTTATTCGACCGGTCTCGCTTTGTTGCCAGTCCGCGATCTGGTTGGGCTTGACCCCTTTAATCCGCGCTCGATCAGTTTTCAGATCAATGCGATTGCCGAACACCTCAATATGCTGCCACGCCTCAAGGACGACGGGATGGCAGAGCCGCAACAAAGCGAAGCAACCGGGCTGGTGGCACTGATGGCCACACTTTCCGCCAAGACACTGACAGCGGCAATATGCGATGAGCTTGAAATCCGGATCATCAGGCTTTCTGATGCGATCAGCCTGCGGTTCTTCCTGCGGGGCAGCGAGACGCTTCGGTCCGCTGGCATGACGCTGGCATGACGCTCTTTTCGGTTCGTCACCTGACCCGCTTCAGCTACGAAAAGCCCGTCAATTTCTCGCGATCCAACCTCCGGCTGAAACCGATCGACTGGCCGGGGCAGACGCTGGTCAGCCACCGGATCATCCTCAACCCGGACGGGCAATTGACCCCGGCACCCCAACATAACGCACTGGTCAACCTGACCCGGCTGGTCATCTCGGAAGCGACAAGCAGCCTGGAAATCATCAGCGAGGCACGCGTGGAGGTTAATCGGGAGCCCCAGCTTTCCTGGCTGGACGAACCGGCGATTGCCTCGGTCGCAACGTGGGCGCGTGAGAGCAATGACGTCTCGGATCTTTCGCCTGCCGATTTCATCTATCCGTCGGATTTCATCCCGCTCGATGCCGGGATTGCCGCCTGGGGCGCGGAAACACTGACGGCCGACCGCCCCGTCTTTGGCGCGGCGTATGAACTTGCGGTGCGCATCCAGCGCGAATTCCGCTATGATCCGGCGGCTACAATGGCTGAAACGCCACCGGCTGTGGCGTTTGCCGCGCGCGCCGGCGTGTGTCAGGATTTCGCCCAGGTCATGATTTGTGCGTTGCGCGCGGCCGGGATCCCGGCGGCCTATGCCAGCGGCTATATCCGCACGATGCCCGAACCGGGCGAGCCCCGGCTCCAGGGCGCGGATGCCACGCACGGTTGGGTGCTGGTCTGGTGCGGGCCGGAAAAAGGCTGGCAGGGGCTCGATCCAACCAACGGAATTTCAATGGGCGGCGATCATATCCTGATGGCCGTCGGCCGCGACTATCTCGACATCGCGCCGATCGACGGCGTGTTCAACGGTTATGGCGCACAGGATGTGCTGGTCGAAGTCGATGTGGAGCCCGTTGATCCCTAATTCTGGCGGATCATGCGGATCGCGTGCTGATCGTTTATATTGGCGAAATAGCTGCCCAAAGTCGCCTTGCGGATCTTGATTGCCTGACCCGCCTTCGGTGAACGGATGTTGGTCGTATCGATCTGGACCCATTTGGCACCGTCTTCGATAATGATGACCCATTTGCCCGAACCATCCTGCCGCGCGCTGCGCACGGTTGATTCGATCTGGTTGACGCCTTCTTCCTTGCTTTTGTCATCGCCCCCGCCAAACAGGCCGAGATCGTTGAAGTTGAAACCGAACAATCCCTTGCGGGTGCGCTTCACCTCAGCCTGATCGAAGACGATGACTTCCTTGCGCGCAGAGGCTTCTTCAAGGCGGGCGACCTGCGTATCATAACAGGCCAGCCGCTGGGCAGCGTCACCAATCGCCCGGCAATCGATCACCTTCTGGAAGACTTCGGCCCGTGGCGGCGGCGTGTCTTTGTCCTTGGCCACGACGACCGCGGAGAGGCCGACCAAGCCCAGAACCAGATACCTTGCCTTCATCGATTTGCCCTCTTTTCAAAAATGCAGGCGATGATTGCCACCGAATGGCGTTCAAGCCAAGCGCCACCCCACTGTTGCAAATTGGTAACAGGGTCGACGCAACATTGTGTCGCGGCGGTGAAACACGTTTACATGTGCTTCGCGCTTGGGCAAAGCCCGTTTCAAGTCGGCATATGGGAGTGTGCTTTTCTTACAGTCCCTTATCGTCTGACGAAAAAATCAAGGCCGATCCGTCGGCCGCACACTCCAGAATAAGGGACTGGAAAAACATGAAAACGCAGAAATTCTTCAGCCGTGCCCGCTTGAATGCTGGCGTCGCCCCCGTCGTGCTGGGCCTTGCCCTGATCTCCGGCCCCGCTTTTGCGCAGGACGCTCAAGCGCCGCAGGCCGCAGAAGATACGTCGAGCGACGAAATCGTCGTGACCGGCACGCTGATCCAGAATCCGAACCTTGTTTCGTCTTCGCCAAT
>JANLQV010000072.1:0-3738 GCA_031368025.1 Sphingomonadales bacterium
GACATGACCGAAATCCGCAACCTGGTGATCCGTCGCCGTTCGTGATTGGTGTGACAAATGCGTCACAAATGGCGGAAACTCGGCACTAATAGTTGACAAACATGGTAAATCCGCGCTTGTTTCGTGATCAAATCTGCCTAAAAAGTTTCTGTCAGAACATAAGGGTTGCATCGCAGTTATAGTTGAAGCGACGATCGGCAGTGCCGGGCGGACGGGGGAAGCGGTGCATAGGGATACCATCGCACAGTTATGGAAAGATTGGCGGGTGCTCGGCGCGCTGTCGCTATTGGCATTTCTTGCCATGTTTGCGCTGGCCATTGGTGCCACACCGGGAAACACGCCAGCGAAGGCTGCACTTCCCAACGATAAAATGCATTTGGGGGTCGCGAGCTGCGCTGGTTCAACCTGTCACGGTCGCTCCGAAGCGGATGGCAAGATTGTCCGTCAGGATGAAATCCTGCGCTGGCAGGAGGCTTCTTCTCCAACAGGTGCGCATAGCCGGGCATTTTCCATCCTGAGCAACCCGCGCAGTGTGGCGATCGCACGTCGCCTGGGGCTTGGCGAAGCGGCATCCGCGCCAATGTGCCTTGGATGCCATGCAGAACCGGCGCCATCGCGCGGCGTTCGCTTCCAGCAATCAGACGGTGTTGGCTGTGAGGCATGCCACGGTGGTTCTGCCAGCTGGATCGATGTCCACAAGGCGGGCAACCACCGTGCAAGCCTCGCTGCCGGCCTCGTCCCGCTGGAGAATCCAGCCGTCAAAGCCGCAATCTGCCTCGATTGCCATTTTGGCTCTGCCGATGGCGGACAGTTTGTAAACCACAGGATCATGGCAGCGGGCCACCCGCGCATTTCGTTTGAGCTGGACCTGTTCACAACGCTGCAGGCGCATCATGATGAAGATGCAGACTATATCCAGCGCAAGGGTCGCTCCAACGGCGTTCGCGTCTGGGCAATCGGGCAGGCGATGGCGCTCGAACGCGCGCTGAGCCTTTATTCCAACCCCGGCCTTGGTACCGAAGGCCAGTTTCCTGAATTCATTTTCTTCGATTGCCATAGCTGCCACCGGCGAATTTTCGATAGCCAGCAATTCAACCAGACCGTTGCGGATAATCCGGGCCGGCCAATCCCCGTCGGGATGCCGCCGTTCAACGATGAAAACATGATCATGCTGTCCGCCGCGGCGCGCATTTCAGCACCGAACGTGGCAACCCGGTTCGATGCAGACAGCAGGGCGTTTCACGCGGCGATTGCAAGGGATCGCGGCAGCGCCGTGGCCGCCGCCGGAAAACTGCGCGCCAGCGCCAGCGCGCTTTCAGCCGTGTTCCAATCCACCAGTTTCGATCGCGCCCAGACATTCGCGATCATTGACCTGATTGCGAGCGAAGCGATCAGCCCGCGTTACACCGACTATGAGGGCAGCTCGCAGGCTGTGATGGCGACAGACACCCTGCTCAACGCGCTGGTCAATGGCGGTCAGCTCCCTGCCGACCGCGTGGCGTCCATTCGCGGCGAGATCAATCGCGCCTACGCCGCAGTGCGCGATCCGAACGACTATCGCCCTGCCGAATTCCGGCGGGCGCTGGGCAGTGCTGTCAGGACAATCAGGACGTTGCGTTGATGCGTATCCGATCTTCCATTGCAATGATTTCGGCGGCGGCGCTTGTGGTGGCCGGATGCGGCGGCGGCGGAACGAGCACGTCACCTGTCGTCACGCCACCGCCGCCCCCTACCCCGGCAACGGTCTATCAGGTGCCCGCACAGGAAGCGCTTTCGGTTACGGACGTGCAACAGGTTCTCGCTCAAGCCGTGGCAGAGGCGCAGGCCCGAAACCGCCCGGCAAGCATTGCGGTGGTCGACCGCGTCGGCAACCTCCTTGCCTTGTTTCAGATGAATAATGCGGACCTCTCGCTTCGTATTCCGAGCGTGACCACGCCGGTGCCCGGCGCACTACCGGGCTTGGCCCTGGCAGCGCCCGCAGCATTGCCGGGGGCGCTCGCCAAGGCCATTACCGCTGCCTATCTTTCGAGCGGCGGCAATGCCTTTTCAACCCGCACCGCAAGCCAGATCGTCCAGCAGCATTTCCCTCCTGCACCCAACGCAGTGGGGCTGGAAAGCGGGCCGCTATACGGCGTGCAGTTCAGCTCTCTTCCGTGTTCGGACCTTGTGGCGCGGTTCAACGCGGGCGGTGGCCCCGGAGCCCTGATCGGCCCGAAGCGGACGCCGCTCGGGCTTTCGGCTGATTCCGGGGGGCTGGCGCTTTACAAGAATGGCGTACTTGTGGGCGGCATCGGCGTCATGGCTGACGGGGTTTACGGGTTCGACGCCAACATCCTCGACGTCGACAGCGATGATGAGGAATATATCGCGCTGGCCGGAACCAGAAGCTTCGAAGCACCGCCGTCAATCCGGGCCGACAGGATTTCGGTAGATGGAACGTTCCTGCGTTACAGCGACGCCACGCCGGACAAGCTTCTCGCGACCGGCGCTGCACCCGGCTTTGCGACGATCAATGGCGTTGCCGGGGTTCTGACAGGACTTCCCGGCTATTCCAGTGGCGCCATCATTCCCGGTGCGGCCTATGGAAGCGAAGCGTCCGGAATCCGCGCATCAACCGCCGCAGAGTTTTCAAATCGCGATGCTTTCATCCTGACCGACGGAAGTGGGACCAACCGCTTCCCGATCCGCGCAGGAACAGACGCCGCCGAAGTGGCCCAGCCGCTTACTCTGGCCGAAACGCGCGCGCTGCTCGAAGAAGCCTTTCTGATCATGAGCCGCGCGCGGGCGCAGATCCGCCAGCCGCTTGACAGCCGGGCGCAGGTCTCAATCTCGGTCGTTGATACGTTCGGATCGGTCCTTGGCGTCGTGCGTTCGCCAGACGCACCGATTTTCGGCATCGATGTGTCGCTCCAAAAGGCCCGAACGGTCGCGTTTTTCTCCAACGCGAAGGCCGCGGCCGAGCTGGGAGCGAATGGCGCCGCTTCGGTTCAGAACCGGATCACGTTGGCGCGCACTTTTTTCAACGATCCCAATATCTTCACCGGGCAAACCGCGTGGAGCAATCGCGCCATCGGCAATGTCTCGCGACCCTATTTCCCCGACGGAGAGGTCGGCCGTCCGCCGGGCGCACTTTCACCGGCGATTGACAGTTTCAACCCGTTCAACACGGGCCTCCAGTCCGAACTCGTCGCCGGCAATATCGTTTCGCATGTGGGGTTTCTGCTGAGCAATGGCGCCAACCCTGATACACCGGCGCGGTGCAGCCTTTCGCCCGACGTCGTGCCCGGACAGAACCGGTTGCAGAACGGAATCCAGATATTCCCCGGAGCAGTCCCGGTTTATCGCGGCAGCGTCCTGGTGGGCGCGCTGGGTGTGTCCGGTGATGGAATTGATCAGGATGACATGATTTCGTTCCTTGGCACGAACAATGCCGGTGCGCGCGTCGGCGGGATCGGCAACGCACCAACCGGGCGGCGTTCGGATCAACTTATCGTTCAGATCACTGGAGCCGGTGTGCGGTTGCGCTTTGTCGGCTGTCCGTTTGCACCGTTCCTTGATACTACCGAACAGAATGTCTGTCAGGGCCGTTAGCCATGTCAGTCTCTGCGCCTTTCCTGCCGGTCCTTGCCGCCCTGTCGGGCCAGGCGCACCAGCTTGAGGCGCGAGGCTGGAACAGCGCGCAGCGCGAAACCAGCCTGATGCAGGCGCTCGACGGATACCTGGCGGCAGTGGAGGCCG
>JANLQV010000098.1:0-7337 GCA_031368025.1 Sphingomonadales bacterium
GCGGCGCGCAGATCAGCCAGCCATTTCGCCAGTTCAGCCCGGTTCAAGTGGCCTTTTGCACCGACATCATATTTGGGCCAATCCACCTTGATCTTTTCGGCAATGGCCATTTTCGGATCGGCAGGAGCGGGGGACGCTTCAGGCATGGGCGCCGGTGCGGGGGCCGGAGCCATTTCGGCGGCGGGGGCAGGTTCTGGGGCAGATTGCTCCTTGGGCTTGGCCATAACGATGGCAGGGAACATCAGCGCAATTGCGCTTGCAGCCATGAGTTTACGCATTGTCTTACTCCACTATTGGAACGCATGCGGTCAACGACTCCGACGTGTAAGCCGCCATTGCCGCATGCCGTGGTTAGACGCCCGAGAGGCATCGCTTCGCAAGTTGCAGGGCTTCGCTTCGTCGTTTTGACACCCCAGACCAGCGGCAGCTGTGTAGAAAAAGCGACAAGCTGCAAACTCGGGTTGACATGGTGCCATCGCCACGGAACTAATCTCTCATGTCAGACATGATCGCCCTGCATGAAAGCTGGAAAGTACCGCTCCTCGCCGAATTTGACAGCGCATATATGGCCGCGTTGCGGCAATTCCTTGTCGCCGAAAAAGCCGCTGGTAAACGGATATTCCCCAAGGGTGCCGAATGGTTCCGCGCGCTGGACCTGACCCCGCTGGACAAGGTCCGCGTCGTGATCCTCGGTCAGGATCCCTATCACGGCGAAGGACAGGCACACGGGTTGTGCTTCAGCGTGAAGCCCGGAGTTCGCCCTCCTCCTTCGCTGGTCAACATCTACAAGGAAATAGAAAGCGATCTCGGCATTCGCCCCGTGACGCACGGCTTCCTTGAGCATTGGGCCGAACAGGGCGTGCTGCTGCTCAACGCGGTTCTGACGGTCGAGAAGGGACAGCCCGCGTCGCATCAGGGCAAGGGATGGGAGCGATTTACTGACGCGATCATCCGGCTCGTCAACGCCCGCGATACCCCGACTGCCTTCCTGCTCTGGGGAAACTATGCGCAGCGCAAGGCAGAATTTGTCGACGCCAGCCGCCATCTGGTCCTGAAGGCCGCACATCCCTCCCCCTTCTCGGCACATAACGGCTTTCTGGGGTGCAGGCATTTCTCACAGGCAAATGCGTATCTCGAGAGCAAGGGACTGAACCCGATCGACTGGGCGTTACCCCTCAACGCGTAGGGCGATCCCGGCGATTGCATCGGCAATTGTATCAACCAATGGAAGTGGCAGATCATGCCCCATGCCGGGAATGATCTTGAGTTCGGCTCCCTTGATATTGGCCGCCGTGTCGCGTCCGCCTTCAACCGATACCAGCGGATCGGCGTCTCCATGAATGACCAGGGTCGGCGCGGTGATCGAAGCAAGCTGTGGGCGCCTGTCTCCGCTAGCCATGATTGCGGCCATTTGGCGCAAATATCCCGTTGGGGAATAACTGCGTCCAAGATCAGACCGAACGCGCGTGATGAGCCGGTCTTCGTTGGATGGATAGGCGGGACTGCCGATGACCCGCGCAGCATTGACCAGGAAAGCGACAAGCGTGTCTGTGTCGGTCGTCGCCGGGCGGTTTGTCAACACGGCCATTGCTTCGGGCTGGGCCGGCGGAACCGTTGGATTTCCAGTCGTCGACATGATCGAGGTGAGCGACAAAACCCGGCTGGGATATGTTGCCGCGACAACCTGCGAGATCATGCCGCCCATCGACGCGCCGACGATGTGTGCGCGATCAATGCCGAGGGCATCGAGCAATCCAATGGCGTCAGAAGCCATATCGGCTAGGCTATAGGCGGCATCAGGCTTCTTTCCTGTCATGACCGCCATCATCATCGCAGCCATGTCAGGAATGCCTGCGTGATCAAACTTGGAGGAAAGCCCAATATCGCGATTGTCGAAGCGAATGATATAAAACCCGCGCTCGGCAAGTGCCTCGCAAAATTCGACCGGCCACAGGGTCATCTGCGCGCCAAGGCCCATGATCAAAAGCATGGGCGGATGATCCGAAGCGCCGAAGGTATCATACTCGATCGTGATGCCATTCGCCTGAATTGCGGCCATGCCTGAACTCCTCTTCGTTTCGACTAGGGCACCTACAACAAAAAAAACCAAAAAGAATATGGCGTCGGGGCCTGCGCAGCCTTCCGTCAAGTGGTGCAGACCCTATTCCGACCGGCCAAGTCTGGCGACCACGGTGACAAAAAAAGCGGTTGACCAGCCAAGTAACAGCAGGCCGTTAATGCCTTCGATTGCGGAAACAAGCCGCCATGCCGGGTCTATGTAACGGTCATCAAATCCAATCCCTGCATAACTGATCGTTGAGAAATAAACGGCGGTTTCAAGATCAGCGACCGCACCTATCACTTGATAGAGAAAGGCATAGCTCCAGATTTCAATTCCGTGCAACGCCGCAAGTGCGATGACGAGACACAACGTAAAACCCAAACTGCGCACAGAGAGGGAAGGTACATGATGTTCCCGCTCTTGCTTCAACTCGCTCCGCATAAAACGCCCGAGTAGCGCCAAACCAAGCCCGTGCATCATCACTGTAAGGAGCACCATGATGGTCGCAAGCGCAAGCTGCAAAATCATGGAAAATTCCAGCGTCCAAATCGGAAACTGACCAACACTTGACGAAGGCGACGATGAATGAAGGTCAGCTTTGGGCCCCTTTGGCGCATGAGATACATTGGGCCGTTTCTGGTATTGCATCCAATCGCGCCGGAGCGATCGTTCCGCCGCACGTCAGGCATATTCCGTAACGCCCTTCATCTACGCGCCTGATCGCGCTGCGGACAGCGGCGATTTTCGTCCTTACAAAATTTTCCTGGGCCAATAGGGAGTCGTCATCTTCGGCTTCGACAGCCTGCTCTTCGAAATCCGCACTCAGTGCTTCGGTCAATTCGGTCATGAGGCGATCAGCGCGAGCTTCGAGACCCGCCAAACGCTTGGTGAGCGCTTCACGCGTTTGGGTGCGACCCATCATGACGCCTTGCCTTTGGCTGTCGCGATCAGGCCCGAAACCTCATCAAGCAAAGCTAATCTGGCCTTCTTTAGCTCTTCAACCCGTGTGTCCGACGCAGCCTCAATGCCGATTTCAATCCGGTGAATTTCGCGATTGATATCATGATACTTGTTTGCACGGCGCTGGAAATGCGAATCGTTCAGTTTTAGCGCGTGCAGGATATTGTCGTCACCGGGAAATTCGGCATGAAGGTCATGCGGGGTATGCGTCATCGGAACGTGACTCCTTCTCCAGGAAAGTCACTCAACGTATCGCCCCTTTTTCGGAGCGCTTTGATCCTGATCAAAGACACGTCAGCATTCTAGCCTAAAAATGATCAACGCGGCCGACCTGAAAAGGGAACATCATGATAAAGTCAGTATTAGTGCACGCCAATGAAGACGACGCCATGGATGCGCGACTTCAGGTGGCACTTGATGTTTGCCGCGCCGTGGGGGCGCATCTGACCTGTCTGCACGTGACGCCATATAATGCTTATATGGCATTCGATCCGATCGGCGGAATTGCGACACAGGGCGCGATACTGGAAAGCCTGCGAACGCAAGAGGCGAACTTGCGCAAGCGGACTGAATCACGTCTCGCGCGCGAAGACGTAAGCTGGGATTGGACGTCTGCAGATGGAGACACAGATAGCGCAATTGTAGCTTTGTCTGCCCTTTCGGATCTGATTGTGGTCAGTCAATATGATAATTCCGAAAAGGGCCTGAACAAGCCCCTGCCGATTGTTGACGATGTCGCATTGCATGCATCTTGCGCGGTATTGGTCGTACCAACCGGCGTCGATCATATTGAGATAGGCGAAGGAGCCGTTATCGGCTGGAACGCCTCTCCAGAGGCCGCGCATGCCGTTCGTGCTGCCACCCCTATTCTCCAGACAGCCTCCTTTGTTCATATCGCGTCAGTTGGGGAAAACGGCGCAGACTATCCACAAACCCAAGCGAATGCCTATCTATCGCGCCACGGCATTAAATCCGATCTGCATGAATTGCCGGGATCGAACCGCAACGCAGCACAAGTGCTGCATGATTTCGCCTTGGCGAAGAAGGCTAATTTTCTCGTGATGGGGGTATATGGCCGTTCGCGCTTTCGCGAAACACTGCTGGGTGGCGTAACCCGCACCTTGTTGTCGACATCAAAAATTCCGTTGCTGCTCACCCACTGAATAGATTGGAAATCACCGTGAACGTTGGAAATACAGACCGTGTCCTTCGAATTGTTGTTGGACTGATCCTGATCGGGTTGGTCTTTATCGGTCCGAAGACTGTTTGGGGATGGATTGGCCTTGTCCCGCTTTTGACCGGTTTGGCGCGCCGATGCCCTGCTTATAAGTTGGTGGGCCTGAACACCTGCAAAAAATGATCTGCGGCAAATGGGTGGCGCCCGAAAGGCTCTTCGTGCGAAGTGCCCGACAAAGGACCCGGCTTCATTTTCATCCTGAACTAACAACACCGCAGATCAACGATGTCGCAGCATTTTCGTCAGTCATTTCCTGCATGACACGCTTTTCCAAAGCAATCCCGATCGTCATCTTTGGCTGGTGTTGATGGGTCTGAGGGCAATGGAAATGCGCGCGCCGCCGCCGCACATCCCCGCGACCATCGTCCTTGCTTGTGCGTGCGCCGGTGGGAGGCCCAACGCCAACATGAAATGTGGAAAAACCCAGTTCGGATAGTCTCGCTTCATTCGATTGGCCCCTCTTCATCACCAAGGATGCGGAGCGCTGAGCCATCGGGATCATCGAACTGGCCATCCTTGATCGCCCAAAAGAAGGCGGCAAGGCCTGTCAGGCCGAGCCCGAGCGCAATCGGAATCAGGATCGCGATCCCTTTCATTGGGCCGCGCTCCGCAAACGCAAGGCATTGGAAACGACAATCAGCGATGATCCCGACATGGCAAGCGCCGCGATCAAAGGCGTCACCAGTCCGAGGATCGCGAGCGGGACCGCTACCGCGTTATAGCCAATGGCCAGGATGAAATTCTGCCGGACGACGGCTTGCGTCTTGCGCGCCGCGCGCACGGCAGCGGAGACCGGTGCAAGGCTGTCCCCCAGAAACACAATATCAGCGGCATTCTGCCCGGCGTCACTCGCTGATGCAGGGGCAATCGAAGCATATCCGGCTGCAAGTGCGGGGCCGTCGTTCAGGCCATCCCCGATCATGAGCACCTTGCCCCCTTGCGCGGCATAGCGTGCAATCGCGTCCAGCTTGTCTTGCGGCAGCATCGACGTCTGCGCCATCATCCCTAACGTGCGTGCGATGGGCGCAACGGCTGCCGCGCGATCGCCCGAAAGAATGGCAGACGGGACGCCAAGCGCGTTCAGGGCCGCAATCGTCTCCGCCGCGTCGGGCCGAAGCGGATCGGCAAACGTGACCAAAAGGGAAGGCTCACCTACGATGGTCATTTCGGTCGCAACAGCCGCAGTCGCTTGAGCGTCGCGTGGCCGACCCAAAGCCACTCGTTTCGTTTGATAAAAGCCCACCACGCCAGAGCCGGGAACTTCAGCGATGTCAGACACGGTCGCAGCGGCGATACCCTCGCCCTCCAGCGCGCGACGAATGGCCTCGCTCAACGGATGGCGACTGGCACGGGCAAGGGCAAGCATCACGGCCTTCTGTGCGCGCGACGCTTGATCAAGATTGTCTGGAATCGGTCGCCCCAACGTCAACGTGCCGGTCTTGTCGAACAAGGCGACGTCCACCTCGGCAAGGCGTTCAAGCGCGGATCCGTCCTTCACCAGCACACCCGCGCGCATCAGCGCACCGGCGGAAACGATTTGTGCCGCCGGAACGGCAAGGCCGAGCGCGCAAGGGCAGGTAATGATCAAAACGGCAACCGCGATCAGCAGGCTTGCGTGCCATCCAGCACCAGCGATCATCCAGCCAACGAAACTGAGCAGGGCCAACGTATGGACTGCAGGAGCATAATAACGCGCAGCCCGGTCTGCGATGCGGACATATCGTGATTTACTCTGGGTCGCTTGCTCCATCAGCCGAGCAATATCCGCAATCGCTGTATCGGCTCCCGCCGCTGTCACGCGGACTTGCACGGGTCCGCCGATATTCAGCGTGCCAGCATGAACGACGCTTTCCGGCCCAACGATTTGCGGCGCGCTTTCACCAGTGAGGAGTGAGAGATCGAAACTGCTATTGCCCAGTGTTACCACGCCGTCCGCAGCCAGCCGTTCACCTGCCGCGACGATCATGACCATATCGGACTGCAAATTCTTGGCATCGCACCAATTCGTACGTCCGTCCTTGCCGAGGACCAATGCGCCCGTCGAGGCGTTCTTGAGCAACGCCGTCACCCCGTCGCGCGCGCGGTCGCGCATCACGCTATCGAGCCAACGACCCGTCAGCAGGAAGAAGAGCAGCATCACTGCGCCATCGAAATAGGCATTTGGGCCGTGTGTGATCGTTTCAAACAAGCTAAGCGCAGTTGCCAAGATCACCCCGATTGAGATCGGAACATCCATGTTCGTGCGCTTATGGCTCACCGCCAGCCATGCTGACCTGAAAAACGGCTGCCCCGCATAAGCAACGGTTGGCAGTGCGATCATCGCGGACAGCCAATGAAACAGATCACGCGTAACACCCGTTGCACCCGACCACACCGAAACCGATAGCAGCATGATATTCATCATGGCAAAGCCCGCAACTGCCATCGCCCTGACAAGGCTTCGGCTGTCATTTGATGATCCGAGTTCGAGCCCTGCACCAAGTGCAAAAGCCTCAAAACCTAGCGCTGCAAAAGCCGCCTGTAATTCCGGGCCGCCAGTTTCAGGCAGATGTGTAACGCTCACGCGTTTGGCAGTAAAGTTGACGCGCGCGGTGACAATGCCCGGTTGAAGCGCAAGGCCATTTTCAAGTTTTGAGATACACCCGGCACAGCGCATGCCCGGCACAGAAAAATCGCTGCTCGGCAGAGCGCCCGCCGAGGATGTCTCGGTCGTCGCGGTCATTCGACGGGCTGATCGAGCTTGAGCGTGTCTGCGCCGCGCCGCAACGACAGTTGCACGCGCCACCGCCCGGTGGGCAATACCTGACTGGTCACCAGCGCGCCGCGCGATGATGCAATGAAGGTAAGCGGGATCGGAGGCATTCGACCAAGCGGGTGAATGGCGGTGCCGGCTGCAATCAGGGCGTCAAGCGGCTTGCCGCGTTTAGAAACTGACACCTGAACGCGCCGCGCAGGATCAAGAATGACCTTAGGCGTCCACCCGAGCTTTGCCTGTCGGTCGGCATCAGCAAGCCAGCGATTGTAATTCTGACTCGCGACATAGCTGTTATCAACCACAGTCCCCCCAAAAGTGCTGAT
>JANLQV010000115.1:0-2857 GCA_031368025.1 Sphingomonadales bacterium
TGCTGTTCGCCACGCTTGACCCCACGATGCGGCAAATTTCCTTGCCAGGAATGGACAAGGCGATCCTCTCTGACACGGTCGGCTTCGTCTCGGATCTCCCCACGCAACTGGTCGCGGCCTTTCATGCAACGCTTGAGGAAGTCGTCGATGCGGACATCATCATCCACGTCCGCGACATTGCGCATGAAGACACCGAAGCACAGCGCGAGGATGTGATCGGCGTGATGACCGAAATCGGTGCGGGCGGGGAAGAGGGAGCTCCGATCATCGAAGCGTGGAACAAGATCGACTTGCTCGACCTCGAAACCCGTGCCGCGCGGAGTGCCGAAGCGGCGCGGCGCGACGATGTGGTGCTGATCTCCGCGCTTAACGGAGAGGGGGTCGATGGCCTTTCACAGATGCTTTCGGCGCGCCTCACAAGTTCACACCGGTTGCGAACAATTGCCCTCAATGCAAGCGAAGGCGGAGCGATTGCCTGGCTTCATGCCAATGGTGCGGTTCAAGCCGAGACGCTGAAGGGTGAGCGCCTGACGCTCAAGGTACGACTCTCCGATATCGACTTTGCCCGGTTTCAGGCGCGCTCGTTCGCCTGAGCCCGCTTGGCCGCGATCCACAGGGCTTCTTTTTCATCGAGCGTCAAAGCGGCAAAATCTTCGCCGCCCATGCCTTCGATCATGCGAAAACGGCTTTCGAACTTGGCATTGGTCCGTCGCAACGCCGCTTCGGGGTCTATTCCCATCTTGCGCGCCCAGTTGACCACGCTGAACAGGATATCGCCCATCTCATCCTCGCGCGCGTCATCGCACTCGGCGTCTTCAAGCTCGGCGAGTTCTTCATCAATCTTTGCGCGTGCACCCGACGCATCGGGCCAGTCAAACCCGGTCCGCGCCGCGCGCTTCTGAAGCTTTTCGGCACGGAGCAGTGCTGGAAGGGCTAAAGCAACCCCCGCAAGCGCACTCGGATCATCGGCCTTCTCCGAACGCTCGGCGGCCTTGATGCCTTCCCAGTCGGCAACCGCGCCTTCGGGGCCGAACACATGCGGATGCCGCCGCACCATCTTGTCGCAGATTGACGCTATGACGTCATTCAGCGCGAACGCACCACGCTCTTCCGCCATCCGTGCGTGAAAGACGACCTGGAGGAGGAGATCGCCCAATTCATCCTTGAGCGCCGCCATATCGTCGCGGGCACAGGCATCGGCGACTTCATAGGCTTCCTCAATTGTATAGGGTGCGACGGTTTTAAAATCCTGCGCGACATCCCACGGGCAGCCATTGTCTGGATTGCGCAACCGCGCCATGATCTCCACCAAAGGGCGGATTTCTGCGTGAGGGGGGTCTTGGGGCTGCGGCATGTTTAAGTCCGATAATATACATTATGTAAAATATTGATTTGTCTCAGGGGCGATCCTCAAGGGGTCAGGATCATTTCATCCCCCTCAACCCGCCAGCTTTTCAGCGACGAGAGAAAGTTCATACCGAGCACACTCAGCTCCACGGTATCACCGCTGACCAGAATCGCATGATCGGTTCGCACGATGCTTCCAACCTCAAGCCGGTCGATCTGCGCGCGCCGCATCATTGCCATGCCGTTGGCGGTTTCAACCGCTTCGGAAAAACCTGTTGCGTCAATGGCCACATCACCGGCTGCAGCATCTGCCTTTGACAGCGATGATGTCGTGGCACCGCTGTCGATCATGAATTTCAGATCATGGCCGTTGACCCTGGCAACGACGTGGAAATGGCCATCATCGCCCTTGCGGACGCTTACAGACTGCCCGGACTGAACCGGCGCATCGGGGTTGATCTCACGCTTCACCTGTTCCCACGCCTGCCCCGCCACGCCACGGAACGAATATAGAACAACTGCACCGGCAAAGATCGCGACCCAGGCCAGCGCATATCTGGCCGTCTGACCAAGCGACAACCGCCGCGCAGCAAGGCTGGAAACGACTAGCACCAGGAACAGCAGCGCATAAACCAGATTGGCGGTCTGGTTACCCGTCATGCCATCTGCGCCTTGTTGAACAGGCGGAAGAAATTGGCGCTTGTCTGCGCGGCCAGCACCTCGACCGAAGCTCCGCGCAATGCGGCAAGGAACCGCGCCGTATCGGCAACAAAGGCCGGTTCGCACGGGCGACCGCGATGCGGCACGGGTGCGAGAAACGGCGCATCGGTTTCGATCAGCAGCCGGTCTTCGGGGATGATCGCGGCGCTGGCCTGCAAATCCTTTGCGTTCTTGAACGTCACGATCCCGGATATCGAGATGTAGAGCCCAAGCGCGAGCGCCTTTTCGGCGAAATCCTGACTTGCAGTGAAACAGTGGATGACACCGGGATAGGCGCCCTTCCCCATTTCTTCGGCCAATATACCAGCCGTATCCTCCTCGGCATCGCGCGTGTGGACGATCAGCGGCAGCCCGGTTTTGCGCGACGCCGCGATATGCGTGCGGAAACTGGCGCGCTGCTGCTCCCGGTCTGAATGATCGTAATAATAATCAAGGCCGGTCTCGCCGATTGCAATGACACGGGGATGCGCAGCCTTGGTGACCAGTTTCGCGGTATCGACGTCGGGGTGCCCGTCGGCTTCATGCGGATGAATGCCAACGGAAGCCCAGATATTGGTCGTGCCAGTCGCCGCTGCGATCACATCATCCCATTCGCTTTCGCGCGTCGAGATGTTGAGCATTCCCGAAACCCCGGCTTCACTGGCCCGCGCAATCACATCCGCCTGATCCTCGACCAGCCCTTTGTAATTGAGGTGGCAGTGGGAATCGACGAACATCAGGCCAGTTCAACAACGGGCATAATTGGCTCCGGATTTTCAAACACCAAGGATTTCGCATTTTTGGAATACCA
>JANLQV010000132.1:0-10181 GCA_031368025.1 Sphingomonadales bacterium
TGGCGCCCTCCGCCGCAAATTGCCGGGCAATTTCAAGATTGATCCCGCTTGATGCACCAGCGACAAAGGCGACCTTTCCGGAAAGAGCATTACTCATTGGACGACGCTCCTGAAAAAATGTGGTGCGCGAACAACAGGCCCGCGACAAGCGCTGCTTCCACCGACATCGGGAAGAAGGCGCCCGGTGTCACGCCATCGACGATCAGGCTCACCATGCGGCCGATAATGGCCGTAGCAAAGAGCATGATCGGCGTGACGAGGTAGGTAGGACTCTGCTTCCATGCCCCGATTGCCGCGAGCAGGCCGCCGGTCAGGAAAAATGCGGTCATGTCCGCGCGCAGGACGGCGAGTCCGGGAATTCCATTGGGCGAAAGGAAGAAATTCGCGCCCGACTGTGCGGGGTGGACGAGGAAACCCAACCCCAGGACGATGCCGAAAAGTGCAGCGAGTGCTGCAAGGATGCGTGCGAATAATATCATGATGTCCTCCCCGTTTTGGCCTTGTTCGTTCTCTGGCGGCGGGCTTGCGATAAAGAATAGCGGACAATGGCGGGGTTGCAACAGCGGCTCAGTGAAAATCGCGCGATTTCGGGAAGGTGCGGACATTGCGCGGATGGCCGCCGGTGCGCACATGGCGCGGCGGCTGGGGATGGGTGAAGACATGAGCACGGCTGACTTGCGGCCTGGCCTGATGAACATCGGACAGGGTCGCGAGAACATCGGTGCGGTCGATGATCCGGTGCGCCATCAGATGGACGACACCTTCGGGGCTTTTCTGGATTTCACCTTGCACTTCCATCAACCGCGCCGACATGACCGCAAGCCGGAAGCGCTCGAACGTGCGCGCCCACATGATGATGTTGGTGATCCCGGTTTCGTCCTCCAGCGTGACAAAGATCGCCTTGCCCTCGCCCGGCCGCTGGCGGACGAGGACGATCCCGGCAACGCTGGCTCTCATGCCATTTCTGGAGGCGGAGATCTGGGCGCAGCTTGCAATGGCTTCGGCGGCAAAGACGGGTCGCAGGATCCGCATCGGATGGGCTTTCAGCGACAGGCGCACCGTCTGGTAATCGGCCGCGACATGTTCGCCCAGTTGCATCGTGGGCAGCTTCGCCTCGGGTTCCTCACCAAGCTCGCGGGCGCGGGCCGCTGCGAAAAGCGGCAGTTCGCCGACCGGTGTCCGCCGCGCCTCCCACGCCCCTTCGCGTCGGTCGAACCCCAGCGACCGCAACGCATCGGCATCGGCCAGCAGGCGCAGGGCACGAGGCGGGAGGTGTGCGCGGCGGGCGATTTCCTCGATCGATGCAAAGGGCCGGGCCAGAGCGATCTGTTCCGCCCATTCTTCACGAAATCCGCCAATTTGGCGAAAACCAAGGCGAAGGGCTTCGTCTTCGATGCTGTTGTCCCACAGGCTGGCATTCACATCGACCGTCAGCACCTCCACCCCATGTTCCTGCGCATCGCGGACGATCTGCGCCGGGGCGTAGAAACCCATGGGCTGGGAATTGAGCAAGGCTGCGGCGAAGATCGCTGGGTAATGATGTTTGATCCAGGCCGACAGATAGACAAGTCGCGCGAAAGACAGGGCATGACTTTCAGGAAAGCCGTAACTTCCGAACCCTTCGATCTGGCGATAACAGCGCTCGGCGAATTCGGAGGCATAACCGCGCTTGACCATCCCGCCGACCAGCTTTTCATGGAACTTGTCCATCCCCCCAACATGGCGAAAGGTTGCCATGGCACGGCGGAGCTGGTTGGCTTCAGCTTCGGAAAATTCGGCTGCAACAATCGCTAGCTTCATGGCCTGTTCCTGAAACAATGGTACGCCCAAAGTCTTGCCAAGCACGTCTTCGAGTTCGTCCGCCGGATGCGGTGGGTGTGGGGACGGAAACTCGACCGCCTCCTGCCCGCTGCGTCTGCGCAGATAGGGATGCACCATGTTGCCCTGGATCGGGCCAGGCCGGACAATCGCGACCTGGATTGTAAGATCGTAAAGTGTGCGGGGTTTGAGGCGTGGCAGCATGTTGATCTGCGCCCGGCTTTCGACCTGGAAGACGCCAATGCTGTCTCCTTTGCACAGCATGTCATAAACGGCAGGATCGCTGGAATCGATGTCGACCGTCAGGTCATGATTGCCCAGCCCGTTCTCGCGCATCATGTCATAGGCTTTGCGGATGCAGGTCAGCATGCCGAGCGCGAGCACATCGACCTTCATCAAGTGCAGGGCATCGATATCGTCCTTGTCCCATTCGATGAAGCTGCGGTCTTTCATGGCGGCGTTGTGGATGGGAACGGTCTCATCAAGCCTGTCTTCGGTCAGGACGAAGCCACCCACATGCTGCGAAAGATGCCGAGGAAATTTCAGGATGCGTTCCGAAAGCGATTTGAGGCGCGCGATTTCGGGATTTTCAGGATCGAAACCTGCTTCGCGCAGCCGCTTTTCATCGGGCTTGCTTCCAAAACTGCCCCAGACAGTGCCCGCCAACCGCGCCGTCACATCCTCTGTCAGGCCGAGCGCCTTTCCCACTTGGCGCACGGCGCTTCTGGGCCGGTAATGGATGACCGTGGCTGCGATACCGGCGCGATGCCGACCGTAGCGCTTGTAGACATATTGTATGACTTCTTCGCGTCGCTCATGCTCGAAATCGACGTCGATATCCGGTGGTTCCTTCCTGTCCGAAGAGATGAAGCGGGAGAAGAGCAGGTCATATTGCATCGGATCGACCGAAGTGACGCCAAGGAGAAAGCAGACGGCTGAATTGGCCGCCGAACCTCGACCCTGGCACAGGATCGGTGGGTCTTGCTCCCGCGCAAATTTCACCAGATCGTGAACGGTCAGGAAATAATAGGCGAAACGCTGTTCCCGGATGAACCCGAGTTCTTCCTCCAGAATCGCACTGAGCTTGCGAGGCAGGATATCGCCATGCCTTTCCCGGGCAGCATCCCAGACCAGTTTCGCCAGCCAGTCGTCCGGCTGCCACCCCTCCGGCACAGGTTCATGCGGATATTCATAGCGCAAATGATCGAGGTCGAACGCGACACGTTCGATCAAGCGGACAGTCTCCGCGATGGCCTCGGGGCAGGTGCGAAACAACCGCGCCATTTCGCTTGCCGGTTTGAGATATCGTTCAGCATTGGCTTCCAGTTGGCGTCCGGCCTGATGGATCGTTTTGCCAAAGCGTATGCAACTGATGATATCATGGAGGGGCCGGTCGTCTGTTGTGGCATAAAGCACATCGTTAGTGGCAAGAACCGGCACGCCTGCTTTCTCGGCGAGTTGCCTGTATTCGGTGAGGCGGCGCGCGCCGCGGCCTGCATAATCCATTGGGGCTCCCAGCCAGACCTGCCCCGGAGCAAGAGACGCAAGGCGATTCAACGCCTCGCCCAAGTCCTGTGGCGGCGCTGGCGAAACGAGGCTCACCGGGGATTGAGCCTTCGGACAGGCATCCTCATCGCCGAACAGATAGTCTGGCGGGTTTTTGTGCAATTCTTCTTCTACTGCCGTGGAAAAAGGGAGCACGATCAGAAGGATATCCTCCAGATGATCGACAAGGTCATCGAGCTTCAGGATGCAGCCTCCCTTGATGGCACGCATATTGCCTCGCGTCAGAAGGCGGGTGAGGCGCCCCCAGCCCCGACGAGTGGCAGGATAGGCAATAATGTCGGGCGTGCCGTCGGCAAACACGAGGCGCGCGCCAGTGATCAGACGCAAGTCGGTCAGGCACGATTGCTCTTCCTCTTTGGTCAACACGCGCGGTTCTCCCCGCTTTTCCTTTGCATTGAGAATGGCATCTCGCGCCTTGTCGGGTGCCTCCTTGAGGGCCACCCAGGCCCGGACGACACCGGCCACGCTATTGCGATCGGCAATGCCTATTGCCTTGAGGCCAAGCGCGATCGCCTGTTCCACGATATGGCCCGGCAAAGACGCTCCGCGCAGAAAGGAATAGCTGGTCGCGCAGACGAGTTCTGCGAAATCGGGCAGATTCATGCGAACAACCCGTGGAGATACCAGTCTGGATTGGTCTTTTCCGTGCCATAAAGCCCATGCCGGAACAGCCAGAAACGCCGCCCGCGCGCATCTTCAACGCGGAAATAGTCTCGGGTCAGGCCGCCATGGCCCGGCTCATGCCCGTCCTTGCGCTTCCACCATTCCGAGGCGATCCGTTCGGGCCCTTCATAGCGTGTCACATCGTGCATCGTCCGCCGCCAGCGAAAGCGCCGGGGCGGGCCGTCGGGCACTTCGGCGATGACTTCGATCGGATGTGGAGGATCGAACAGATGGAGCGGACGCAGCGGCGGTTCTCCCGGTTCGGGGGTGGGCCATTGCTGGGGCGTGGGCGGCGTGCTGGCGGGAAAGGCGAAGGCGGCCTGTTCGGGGATATGGGTGTTCCCTGCCGCAAAGCGTTGGACGCGGTGCGAACCAAGCCGGGTCGAAAGCCGATCGACCAGCCCTGCGACTTCGGCCTCCCCCGCCACTTGCCCCTCAAGCCCCAGTTGCGCGGCACCGAGCGGTTCGGTAACAGCGACATCGAGCCGCAGCGCATCATAACCAAAACCGGGATCGAGCGGATCGGCCAACGCTTCGATCCGTTCACGGAACAGGCGCATGAGCAGGGTGGGATCACGGGTTGGCGCACCGGTTTCAATCACAAGCCGTCGCGTTTCGCCATCGCTGCGAAACAGGCTGGCGGTAAAACGCCGCCCGCCGCTCCCGCGTTCGCGCAAGGCCGTCTCGGCCTCAAGGGCGAGCGTCTCAAGCGTCGCCAGCACATAATCGGTCACAGCAACCGGTTCGGCAAAGCGACGCATGACGAAGAGCGCGGGGGGCACGCGCTGCGGCGAGATCCGGATATCCTCTTCCCCCAGCACCCGCGCCAGTTTTGCCACCATCTCCTCTCCAAACCGCGCGGCCAGCGGTGCACGTGGCCGCGCGGCGAGATCGGCAATCCTGTAGAGTCCGGCCCGGCGCAGTGCCGTGGTGCGGTCCTCGTCAAGATCGAGCGCGAGGATGGGCAGATCTTCCCCATGTCGAGCCAGCGCCCGCGCCCTGTCCGGTGTTTCAGCGAAGGCCAACCGCAAGGTAAGTCCGGCGCGTCCGAGCCGGGCCGTCAGATCGCTCACCAACTCTGTCTCGCCTCCCCAGATGTGCCCGCAGCCCGTCACATCGAGGATCAGCCCGTCCGGCGGATCGAGCGCGACCATCGGGGTCGTGCGATCGCAATCATCGGCCACTCGTTCAAGCAGGGCGGCATCTGCCTTTGGGTCATAGTCGACTGCCGCCAGATCGGGAACACGCGCTCGCGCATCAGCGAGCGCCATGCCGGGAGCAATGCCCAGCGCGAGCGCTGCCTCGTCGACCGCAACGATCCGCATCGCCCCGCGCTGTTTTTCGATGAAGGCGCGGGGGGAAGACGATCCACCCTGCGCGTCACGCCGCCATCTGTCGGCGCTGAGCATCGGGAAGAACAGCGCTAGATAGCGCCGGTTCCCGGAAAATTTGCGCATCACGATCCCACTCCATAATCAACCCGAAAGGAGGAATGCCTCCACGATGGCGGACAAGATCGACCGCCAGCGAAACCTGGCCCGGGCCATTGCCCGGCAGAATGGCTGACGATGCCGGTGCGATGATCCAGCGCGTGGCGGCTGCACTGGCCAAGGACACGGCCATATCGCGCAGGATGAAAGCCGCCACGCCCGATTTTTCGGCCGCGAGCACCAGCCGTCGACTTGCCGTCAGGTCGAGCTTTTTTGCCTCTCCCCAAGGTTCGATCACGACGCCGCCGACGCCCATGCATCCCAGTATATCAGCGCCCACGCGCAAGGCAGACAGCGTGTCGGAGGCCGACACCTGGATGATCTGCGCCGGATCGATCCCCAGTTCCACCATGCCGGGCGCATAAAGCCGGCCATGCTGGCGCTCACCCTTGTCCTCGCGCACCCACAGGATCGGCTTGTCCCGGCTGGCCCGCGCGGCGAGCATCAGCGCAAATCCGCTGGCGGCCGCATGATCTCCAGCTTTTGCAGCGCATAATTCGTGGAGCGCCCCGCGCGCCAGGCCACCGCCCAACCGTGCATCCACAGCGTCGCATCCAAAAGAAAAAGAGGATATTCCGCCGCAAGGACGGGGTCGCTCAAGACGTTCGAGACGGCGCTTTAACTGCGCTAGAGAGACAGGCGAATCGGGCATAATGTTCCTAATATGTTCTAGAAACACTTTTCGCAAGATTGAGTCAAGGCCAGCGATACTGGGCCTTTTCTATGCGGCCTGCGCTTGTGCGGGCGTACCCGATGCGGCGCCGAGCAACGCACTTTCAAGCGCCTTGAGCCGGGCATCGCTGGTAATCTTGTCTCCGGTCAGGTCCGTCACATAAAACGTATCGACCGCGCGTTCGCCATAGGTGGCGATATGGGCGGAATGGATCGTGACCTTCGACTGGAACAGCGCGTAGGCCAGCGCGTTGAGCAGGGCGGGCCGGTCACGCGCATTGACTTCGATGACGGTGTACCGGTTGGAAGCGCGGTTATCGATCAGGACATTGGGCGCAATATCGAACGCTTCGGCACGGGTCCGGGGGAGCGGACGGGCCGCCAGCCTTTCGGTCAGGGCGTGGCGATTGGCCAGGGCATCCTCGATTGCCTGTTCGATCCGCTTGAGCCGCTGTTCTTCATCGAACGGCTGGCCAAAGGGATCCTGCACAAGGAAATTATCGAGCGCCATCCCGTCCCGGGTGGTGTGGATGCGCGCATCGATGATGCTGCCACCAGCCAGATGGATTGCCCCCGCCATCCGGAAGAACAGCCCGGGATGGTCAGCGGCATAGACAGTGACCAACGTTGCACCGCGCGCTGGATAGACCTTCGCCGCGATTGCAAGCGAACTGTCCCCCGCATCGGCAATATGGCGGGCATTGCTTTCGAGAATATCGTCAGGCTCCGCAATCCAGTAGCTTTCGGGCAGGCGCTTGCGGAGACGTTCAAACGTCGCGTCGGTCCAGCCCAGCCGTTCGGCGAGCGCTTCCTGCTTGGCGGCGATGCGTTCCTTGCGCCCGGTCTGCTTGTGTCCCAGCCGAAGCACTTCTTCGGCCGCGGTGAACAGGTTGGAGAGCAATTGCCGCTTCCAGCTATTCCACACCCCCGGCCCGACCGCGCGGATATCGACAACAGTTAGCGCAAGCAGCAGCCGCAGCCGTTCGGGAGATTGCACATGTTCAGCGAAGTCGATGATCGTCTTGAAGTCTGAAAGATCGCGCTTGAAGGCGGTGTTCGACATGATCAGGTGCCAGCGCACCAGCCAGGCAACGGTTTCGGTCTCGGCCGGTGTCATGCCGAAGCGCGGGCACAATTTCATCGCCACTTCGGCGCCCAACACCGAATGATCGCCGCCGCGTCCCTTGGCGATATCGTGGAGCAAGACGGAGGCATAGAGCACGCGGCGCGAGACGATCTGGCGCATGATTGCAGTGACAAGCGGATGATCACCGTCAAGATCGCCTTTTTCGATGCGGGCCAGCAGGCCGATCGCGCGGATGCTGTGCTCATCGACCGTATAGTGATGGTACATGTCGAACTGCATCTGGGCGACGACACGGCCGAAATCGGGCACGAAGCGGCCAAAGACAGTCGCCTCGTTCATCCAGCGAAGCACAGTTTCGGGGTCTCGCTTGCTGGTCAGGACGTCGAGGAACAGCGCGTTCGCGCGAGGATCATTGCGGATGCGGGCATCAATCAGCTTCGCATCGCGATTGGCGGCGCGCATCGTTTGCGGATGAATTTCCAGCCCATGCTGGTCAGCCAGGGCGAAAACCTCGATCAGCCGGACGGGATCGGCTGCGAACCAGTTTTCGGCGGGCAAAGCGAGCCGACCGCGATCAAGGACGAAGCCGCGCAAATTGCGGGTGGAACGGCGGAACCCGGCAAGCGAAAAGCGCCGGCCTTTGGGCGCGAAACTATCATCAAGATGGGCAAGGAAAACGCCAGTCAGATCGCCCACCTGTTTCGCGATCAGGAAATAATGCTGCATGAATCGCTCGACTGCCGAACGTCCCGGCCGGTCGGCATAGTGCATGCGCGCGGCAATTTCGCGTTGGACGTCAAAGGTCAGCCGTTCCTCGGCCCGGCCCGTAAGAGCGTGGAGATGGCAGCGCACGGCCCAGAGGAAATTCTCCGCCTTCTGGAACTGGCGCAGCTCGGTCTTGGTCAGCAGGCCGCGATCCACCAGGTCAGCGACGCTTTGCACGCGGTGGATATATTTGCCGATCCAGAACAATGTGTGGAGATCGCGCAGGCCGCCTTTGCCCTCTTTCAAATTGGGTTCGACCATGTAACGGCTGTCGCCCATCCGCTTGTGCCGGGCATCGCGTTCGGCCAGCTTTTCGGTAACGAAGCTGCGCGCCGTGCCCGCGACAACGTCCTTGTCGAACCGGGCCGACGCCTCATCATAGAGCAATTGATCCCCCCAGACATAGCGGGATTCGAGAAGCGCCGTCCGGATGGTCAGATCGCTTTTGGCCATCCGCACCATTTCATCGAGCGAGCGGCTGGAATGCCCGACCTTCAGGCCGAGATCCCAAAGCGTGTAGAGGATCGATTCAATGACCTGTTCGGCCCAGCTGGTCTGTTTGTAGGGCATCAGGAAGGCGATATCGACATCTGAAAACGGCGCCATTTCGCCACGGCCATAACCGCCAACTGCAATCAGGGTCAGCCGTTCGGACGCCGTCGGGTTGTTGAGCGGATAAAGCCGCTGGGTCGTGAAATCAAAGATCAGACGAACGATCTGGTCGATCAGGAATGCCTGTCCCGACGCCGCCTCACGCCCGGCCTGCGGATGTTCGACCAGTCGGGCCGCGATCTCTGCCCGTCCTGCATCGAGTGCGGGTTTGAGCAATGCGGCCGAGCCGTTGCGGAGCGCGGCCGCGTCACGGCCCTCAAGCGCGACCAGTGCGTCGGCAAGGCTGCGCCGGTCTATGATCGCGCGGCGGTTGGGCAATTGATCGAAACGGGAAGACATGGCAGCTTGATAGCCGAAGGCGAGACTCGCGAACAGTGTTCAATCAGATATGGATGCCGATGCGCGGGCCGATCCAGACCATGATCGCATAGAGCAATATGGTCAGCGCACAGCCCGATAGCAACGCCCCCCAGAACGGCACCCCGCCCCGCAAAAGCGCGGGGATCAGCAAGAACATCGGCAGCGAAGGGATGACATACCAGAATGTCGCTTCGGCATGTGCTGCCATCCGCACGGGATCACCCGTATCATGCCACAACCACATCATGCCGAGGATCGAAACGAGCGGGAGCGATGCGACCAGAGCGCCAGCCGCCGGATTGCGCTTCGCTATTTCAGATATGGCCGCGATCAATATGCCCGAAACGGTCGCCTTGATCGCCAGCCAGAGCATCAGGCCGGATCGCCCTGATATTTGAGCTCGAGATAACGACCCTGCGTCGCAAAGCGATTGAGATCGCCCGCCGCGAGTTGCTCGCTCAACCGGCCAAGCTCTTCATCGACCGCCGAAAGCCCTTCGACCAACTGTTTATCAGGGCTGATCCCGTTCAACCCTTCCTTGCGGATGTTGAGCGGGACGCGCTGGTAACCCTTGACCAATTCGGGCAGCTCGTCAGCGATCAAACGGCGGATGTCGGCGGCAACCGGTTCGCGCTCATCAAGCATCTGGAGCTGCGGCGCGAGGATTTCGAGCTTGAGGCCAATCCCATCGACCAGCTTCGTCGCAGGCGCGGGCAAGGCGCGGCGTTGCCCGGCGAGCCATTCCTCGGTTTTGAGCGGAAGCAGCGCCAGTTCGGTTGTGGGCAAAACCTCCCCCGCAACAAGCTCTGTCCGGGGGAAGGCCATCAGCCCAACCGCCGCGACGATGAATGCCAGCACAGCGATCATCAGGCCGCTCGTGCCGACCGGGCCAATGATCAGCCCCCAAAGCGGGAGGCCGACAACAAGGATCGCCGCGACGCCGACGATCCGTTTCATCTTGCCATAGAAAGACCGCCGCCGCGCCGCGCGGGCGCGCTGGGCAAGCCGCGGCTCCCTGCCGTGGCGCCTCAGCGCCCTTTCGGCGCGCTCTAGGACGCGATCCGATTCCATTACTCGACCGGTGCAAAGATGCTGGCTGTATTATTTTCAAGCGCGGCCTGTGACTGCCCCTCGGCACGGGCGATATA
>JANLQV010000133.1:0-5162 GCA_031368025.1 Sphingomonadales bacterium
CGCGTGACGATCTTGTCAACCCCGTTTTGTTTTTGCGTCTCAACACGACCAATCCGGTTTTTCCGGCTTCGGCATGGAGCCGTTTACCTCCCCGAACCGTGGCTTCACGTTTCAGAATGTTTCCGCTAGGGAAACTCTTTGAATTTGTCATCGGCAGATTGTTACAGCGGAGTCGATTTGGCGCACAGTGTGTTTAATCCGCCACAGTTTCAGCCGCTTGCCAGTCGTCACCGTGCGCTCTAGGGCCAGCGCATGATCCTTTCGGCCCATGAGCGCATGATCGCCAAACGCTATCTGCTCCCCGGACGAGGCGAAGGCTTTATTTTCCTGGTGGCCGGTATCAGCCTGTTCGCAGTGATGCTTGGCGTCGCTGCACTGATTGTCGTGATGAGCGTGATGAACGGATTCCGGGCGGAATTGTTTGACAAGATCGTTGGATTGAACGGCCATGCGGTGGTGCAGGGCTATGGCGGCAAGCTGCCCGACTGGCGGCAGATCATGGCAGATGCAAAGGCAACGCCGGGAGTCACTTCAGCAACGCCGCTCATCGAACAGCCGCTGATGGTGAGCTATCAAGGCCGCGTTGAAGGCGTTCTGGTGCGCGGTATGCTGGTCAATGACATCCGCACCAACAGCTCGATCCACAACAAGGTCTTGACCGGGAAGCTCACCGAACTCACCCCCGGAAGCGGAAATGTGGCGATCGGCGCAAGGCTTGCCGATGCGCTTGGCGCGCAAGTCGGCGGCAATATCAGCCTGATTTCGCCTGACGGCCAATCGACCCCATTCGGCTCGGTGCCCCGTATCGTCAGCTACCGCGTCGCGGCAATCTTCGAAGTCGGCGTTTATGATTATGACAAGGCGTTTGTCGTCATGCCGATCCAGGATGCGCAATCGCTGCTGTTGCTTGGCGATGCAGTCGGCATGGTTGAACTCGATACGACGGATCCCGACAAGGTGGGCCCAATCCTTGCGCCCCTCGCGGCCAAGGTCGGTGACAAGGCCGTCGTGTCCGACTGGCGCAGCATGAATGCCTCGCTGTTCGAGGCGCTGGCAGTTGACCGGGTGGTATCGTTCGTCATCCTGTCGCTCATCATCCTCGTGGCCGCGTTCAACATCCTTTCCTCGCTGATCATGCTGGTCAGGGCGAAGACCCGCGACATAGCGATCGTCCGGACGATGGGGGCGTCGCGCGCCAGTCTGGTCAAGATATTCATGACCGTGGGAATCGTGATCGGTTCACTCGGGATAGCGGCGGGTGTCATCCTCTGTTTCATCATTCTCTATTTTCGTCAGGGGATGGTGAATGGAATCCAGTTGCTGACCGGCCAGAATCTTTGGGATCCCTCGATCCGCTTCCTGACCGAGCTTCCGGCGCGAACCGATCCGGTTGAAGTGCTCGGTGTTGTCCTGATGGCTTTGGTCCTGACGATCCTTGCCACGCTGTATCCCGCCTTCAAGGCCGCAAACACCGATCCGGTGCAGGTGTTGCGCTATGAGTGAGGTTCTGACCGTAACAGGCCTGCAAAGGAGTTTCACCCAAGGTCATACGACAATCGAAGTGCTGCGCGGCGTCGATCTATCGGTTGGCGCGGGCGAAATTGTCGGGCTGCTCGGTCCTTCAGGTTCGGGCAAGTCGACGCTTCTGCAAGCGGTCGGCCTTCTCGAAGGCGGTTTTTCCGGCTCGATCCGGATTGGCGATGAAGAAGCGGCCAATCTCGATAATGATGGCCGAACCCGGCTGCGGCGCGACATGCTGGGCTTTGTCTACCAGTTTCATCATTTGCTCCCCGATTTCTCTGCGGTTGAGAATGTGATCCTGCCGCAACTCATCCACGGCGCGGATCAGGAAACCGCGGAGGCACGAGCCTCGTCACTGCTGGGCGCTCTGGGGCTTTCGGGCAGGCTCGATCATCGCCCCAGCCAGCTTTCCGGGGGCGAGCAACAGCGCGTTGCCGTTGCCAGGGCGCTCGCCAACCGCCCTGCCCTGATCCTTGCCGACGAACCGACCGGCAATCTTGACGAGGCCACGGCCGACCTCGTTCTGGACGAATTCCTGAAACTGGTGCGCGGCGAAGGCTCTGCGGCGTTGATTGCGACACACAATGAACGGATCGCTTCACGGCTGGACCGCACGCTCAGGCTCCATGACGGGATTTTGGCCTGAAAGCATTGATCAGGCACCCCGTCGCGCCCATATAGCGGCTCAACCGCTTGTTGGAGCCAGAATGAACCAGTCCTACCCCGTCCTTCCATTGCGTGACATTGTCGTGTTCCCGAACATGGTCGTTCCCCTGTTCGTCGGCCGTGACAAATCTGTGGCCGCGCTTGAGCAAGCCATGAATGCTGACAAGGAAATCTTCCTGGTCGCCCAGCTTGATCCTGCGCAGGATGATCCCGGTCAGGATGATTTATATGATTTGGGCGTTATCGCCGCTGTCCTCCAGCTCCTGAAGCTCCCCGATGGAACGGTCCGTGTTCTGGTTGAAGGCAAGCAGCGCGCAAGCCTCTCAACACTGACGGGTTCGGGCGAATTCCTGATCGCAACGATTGAACCTGTGGCCGAACAGGAGGCATCGGGTACCGAAGTGACTGCGCTGATGAGGACCGTGGTTGATCAGTTCGAGAATTATGCAAAACTCAACAAGAAACTGCCAGCCGAAACCGCCGTGCAGCTTTCGGAGATCGACGATCCTTCAAGACTGGCGGATGCCGTGGCGGCGAATCTCTCGCTGAAGGTGAGCGACAAGCAATCGCTGTTGATAGAGAGCGATCCCGGCAAGCGGCTCGAAATGGCTTATGCCTTTATGGAAGGTGAGCTTGGCGTCCTCCAGGTCGAAAAGAAAATCCGGGGCCGCGTGAAGCGCCAGATGGAAAAGACCCAACGCGAATATTATCTGAACGAACAGTTGAAGGCGATCCAGCGCGAACTTGGCAATGAGGGCGAAGAAGGCGAAGGCGACGAACTTGCCGAGCTGGCCAAGAAAATCGAAACGCTCAAGCTTTCAAAGGAAGCCCGCACCAAGGCGACGGGCGAATTGAAAAAGCTCAAGGCGATGGCGCCCATGTCTGCCGAAGCGACGGTGACGCGTAACTATCTCGATGTGCTGCTTGGTTTGCCTTGGGGCAAGAAGTCGAAGCTCAAAAAGGATATCGCAGCGGCGCAGGCCGTGCTCGACGATGACCATTATGCGCTCGAAAAGGTCAAGGACCGGATCGTCGAATATCTGGCGGTTCAGGCCCGTACTTCAAAGCTCAAAGGCCCGATCCTGTGCCTTGTCGGCCCGCCGGGCGTGGGCAAGACCTCGCTTGGCCGCTCAATCGCGAAAGCATGCGGGCGTGAATTCATCCGCCAGTCGCTTGGCGGTGTGCGCGATGAGGCCGAAATCCGCGGGCACAGGCGCACCTATATCGGCTCATTGCCGGGCAAGGTCGTGACCAACCTGAAAAAGGCGGGCACGATGAACCCGCTCTTCCTGCTTGATGAGATCGACAAGCTGGGTCAGGATTTCCGTGGCGATCCCGCTTCGGCATTGCTTGAGGTGCTCGATCCCGAACAGAATAGCCGGTTCCAGGATCACTATCTAGAACTCGATATCGACCTGTCCGACGTGATGTTCGTGACGACAGCCAACTCGCTCAACCTGCCTCAGGCATTGCTCGACCGGATGGAGATCATCCGGCTTGAGGGCTATACCGAGGATGAAAAGGTTGAGATTGCCAAACGTCATCTGATTGACAAGCAAATCGACGCTCATGGCCTCAAGGAGGGCGAATTCGTCCTGACCGATGAAGGTCTTCGTGCGCTGATCCAGGGCTATACCCGCGAAGCTGGTGTCCGCACGCTGGAACGTGAAATCGCCAAGCTGATGCGCAAGGCACTCCGGCAGATCCTCGAAGGCAAGGTCGAGAAAGTTGTCGTTACACCGGACAATATTTCCGAATTCGCTGGCGTGATCAAATACCGCCACGGGCTGAGTGAGGAAGAGAACCAGATCGGGGCCGTTACCGGCCTGGCCTGGACCGAAGTGGGCGGTGAATTGCTGACCATCGAAGCCGTCACCGTGCCGGGCAAAGGCGCCGTGCGCACAACCGGCAAACTCGGCGAAGTCATGACGGAATCGATCCAGGCAGCACTGTCATTCGTGAAGGCGCGCAGCCCTGCCTATGGCATCAAACCGAGCCTGATGGCCCGCAAGGATCTCCATATCCACTTGCCCGAAGGCGCCGTCCCCAAGGATGGCCCTTCCGCCGGTATCGGGATGGTGACTGCAATGATTTCGACGTTGACCGGCATCGCCGTCCGGCGCGACGTTGCAATGACAGGTGAGGTCACATTGCGTGGTCGCGTCCTGCCGATCGGCGGGCTCAAGGAAAAGCTGCTGGCGGCGCTGCGTGGCGGCATCAAAACTGTGATCATTCCGCAGGAAAACGAAAAGGATCTTGTTGAGATTCCGGCCAATATCCTTGAGGCCTTGACGATCATACCGGTCCGGCATGTGGACGAGGCTCTGGCCCTTGCGTTGACGGAAACGCTTCACCCGATCGAGTGGACGGAAGCGGATGATCTGGCCGCGCAGCCTCCAGTCGGGCTGGGCAGCGCAGGAGAATCCCTGCCTCACTGAGATTCCATCGAAAAATAGCACCAAAATGACTGATTTCGGCTATTTTGCGTGTGAATCCCTTTGACAGCAGGCCTGCGGTTGGAGTTAGTAGCCGCCAGATTGACTGCGAGTCATTCTGAAACCATCTGATAGGGGGTTCGTCAAAATGAACAAACAAGAACTTATTTCGTCGGTTGCAGACGCATCGGGCCTGACCAAGGCGGATGCTGGCAAAGCTGTTGAAGGTGTATTCGACGCCATCACCGGTGCCCTCAAGAAGGGCGACGAAGTTCGCCTCGTTGGTTTTGGCACCTTTTCGGTTTCCAAGCGCAAGGCTTCTACCGGTCGTAACCCCCGCACCGGTGAGCCGATGAAGATCAGCGCTTCGACCCAGCCCAAGTTCAAGGCTGGCAAGGGACTGAAAGACGCCGTAAACTGATTCCTTCCTCCTTCGGGAGGAACGGACAAACAAGCGGGCAGCGCCTTCGTGGTGCTGCCCGTCTTGTATTCAGGCGCGGCCTTGTCTAACGGCCAGCCAGCAAAGTGCGGGCGCGTAGC
>JANLQV010000137.1:0-3411 GCA_031368025.1 Sphingomonadales bacterium
GCCGCCTGATCGGCTGCCTGCTGGAGTTCGGTATCGAGCGCGGCCATGCGCGAATAGTCGACAGCCAGCCCGCCGACCGCGATCAGGCCGAAGAGCGAGAGGGCAACGGTTGCCGCGACGGCCCCACTCTCATTCCTCGCACCCTGTCCGATCAGTGATCGTAACACCGTCACTCTCCTTTAACGTGGCCCCGAGCCTGAGCCGCTGCCTGAACCGGAGCCCGAGCCTGATCCCGAAGTCGTGTTGACAGTCACAGGCTGCTTCACCGCATCCTTGTGATAACGATCGGTCGCGGCGGCGGCGTGTATGCCATCGCCACCTTCCATTTGTTCACCACTATATTGAGGGTCCGGATCGATCGTTTGCATGGCAATATTGTGCTTGAACGCTCCGCCCATCGTCGTGTCGTTGGGCGTGCAAGCCGCAACGGCCAGCGCCGACGCCGCGAGGATGATTGTCGTGCGGGTCCTAGAACTCATGACCAGTTTCCCCTTCAAGGCCGGTGGCGGGCTTTGCCTTGCCGCGTTTCGCGTCCGTCGGCGGCGCATCCGGATCCATCAGATCGGTGCCGACCGCCTTGTCCGTCCGTCCCCTCAGGAAGAGGTCAAGCTCATGCGGATTTTCCACTCGGTCGGTGGGCAGGCGGACATCTTCTGGCCGCATCGGTTTCACGAGCCTTGGCGTCACGATGATGACGAGTTCGGTCTCTTCCTTCTGGAAGCCGGTTGAGCGGAACAGCGCGCCGATGATCGGAATCGATCCGAGAACCGGGAATTGCCGGACCGTATCGCTGAAGTCCTTGCGCAGCAGGCCAGCGATCGCGAACGATTGGCCATCGCGCAGTTCGAGTGTGGTCTTGGCACGGCGGGTCTGAAGCCCCGGGATAACCAGCCCATTGACCGAGATTGAGGCGGAAGGATCAATCGAACTGACTTCCGGCGCGACGATCAGGTTGATAATGCCGTCATCAAGCACCGTGGGGGTGAAGCCGAGGCTGACGCCAAAAGGCTTGAACTCGATGGTGATCGCGTTGCTGCCATTATTGTTTCCGCCACCGCTGCCACCGCTGCTGCTGCCACCCTGAGAAACGGGAATCGGGAATTCCCCACCGGCCAGGAACGAGGCGGTCTCACCGGAAAGCGCAATAAGCGTCGGTTCGGCGAGGGTCTTGACCACCCCCTTGCGTTCCAGCGCATCAAGTGCCGAAGTAATGTTCAGGCTTCCGATACTGTAGTTAGCCGCCGCAATCCCGAACGATTCGAGGATGCTGCCAAGATCGACAATCGGCCTGCCAGCCTGATCGGAGAGGATCGCCGTCGATGGTGCGGTATTGCCAATACCACCAACGACGCGCCCACTATCCGAGGAGAATGCATGATTGAAGCCGAGCTTCTTCCCGACTGAGCGATTTACCTCGGAAAAGCGCACCTCAAGCATCACCTGCTGCGAAGCGCCCACCGAGAGCATGTTGACCACTTTGTCTGGCGCATAGGTGGCGGCAATCTGGCGCGCGCGTTCAATCGCAGGGCCGCTCGAGACGGTGCCTGCCAATACAATCGAGTCATTGGAAACGGTCGCACCTATCTTTTCGTTGGGCATCAGGTCCGCCAATTGGCGGCGCAGCGAAACCACATCAGGCCCCACGGCGATATCGATGACGGAAACCAGATTGTTGTTTCCGTCATACATTGTCAGGCTGGTGGTGCCGATCTTCTTGCCCAGCACGTAGAGCGAACGGTTCGTCATCGGCAAAATGTCAGCAATGTCGGCGTTACCTATGAGTGCCTTGACGAACGGACGGCTGGCACGGACAACCTGGCTCTTGTTCACCGGAATATCGAGTTGCCCTTCATGAAGGGCATCGGCGTTTCCAACCGCGTAAATCCCCTGGGCATGGGCGATGCCCATTGGCGCGATGGCAAGCGCAAGCAGCGAAAGCGTGCCCCGCAGCACTGGTTTAAAACCCTGCATGGCGGCGTACCTCATAGCTGGTGTTGGTCGTCCCGCGGACGATCTGGACGGTGACCTCGTTGCGCTTCTTGCGTGGCCCACCTCCTCCGGCAACGGCAGTCCAACCGCGCGGTGCGGACGGGAGATAGTTCGGTCCGGGAGAACGATAGCCGCCGCCATAAGCACCGTCGCGCAGGTCTTCCAGCCCGACGGTTTCGACAACAGGATTCACCTGATCGGCAATATTGCGGAGCGCAAGGCTCAGGGATCCGACCTGCTGGCCGAGCGCAAGCTTTTGGGCATCGACTTGCGATACTTCCAAAGTCGCGGTCTTCGAAACGACAGGCTGCTCGGCATTCTGGTTGGCGTTCTGATCAATCGCGATGACCCGCACATTCTGCAGGAGAACGTCGGTAATCTGTTGCGGACCGCCATCCTGCAGCGATGGCACCGAACGCGTAATAAGGATATCGACCGTGTCTCCTGGAAGCACAAAGCCGGATACGCCCGCCACATCGTTCACCCGCACCGAAGCGGCGCGCATATCAGGGCGAAGCACGGCGGAAATGGCTGCACGCCCGCCCTCGCCAGAAATATTGGTTGAGAGGATGGGTTCGTTGATCGCTATCGGGCGAAGCGCGACGCGGCGCTTGTTCATGGGAAGCAACGCATTGATCGAAGCAAAAGTGCCTTGAGGCACAGAGCCCTCAGGCAGGTCGATCAATCGAATTTTATCGGGGGTTATCTCCGTCCCGAATTCCATCGCCACGCGCGCGACAGCCACCTTGATATTGCCCTGCTGGACAGTTTCCTGCTTCTTCTCAACGCCGCCAAGATACACGTTCGCGAGATAGGCAGCGACCAGACCCAGCAATATTGCAAGACCGAGAACGATCAGGGACCGTTGTTGCGGCATGTCGTCACCCCCATGGTCGACAAATGAATACGAACTTTATGAATTATGCTGGCCGGGCAAATGCCCGACCAGCATAATATTCAGGGATTATGTGCAGACAGTGTTGTAGGTCGCAGCAGTCCCGCCGACGCAATTCGCTGCTGACTTCATCTTGTTTGAGATTGCAGTGCCAAGGCCAATGGCCGCCAGTGCGATTGCGCTGCCGACGATCGCCAGGATCAAAGCATATTCTGCGGCTGAAGCACCGCTTTCATCAGTCCAGAGATTTTTAAGAACGGCTTTCATATCGATTTCTCCAAATATCATTACTGATCGAGACTTGCACGGCACTGATCGCCGACACTCTCGATCTCCATAGAAACCAAGCCTGATTAGACCCAACCGAGGTTCGCTCAAATCAGGCCGCGAGATCAAGTGCAGACAGTGTTGTAGGTCGCAGCAGTCCCGCCGACGCAATTCGCTGCAGACGTCATCTTGTTCGAGATTGCAGTGCCAAGGCCAATGGCCGCCAGCGCGATTGCGCTGCCGACGATCGCAAGGATCAA
>JANLQV010000146.1:0-1556 GCA_031368025.1 Sphingomonadales bacterium
CATTTTTTGGAGGACTTCGACGATCAGCGTGTCATCATCGGCAGGGGACTTGCCTGTCCGCGCTTCAATGTCGCGGTTCTTGATCGCGGCCATCATCAGGCGGATTGTGCCGGTTCTCTGCGCGTCACGGGCCTTCATGGCCTCGATCTGCGCGGCTTGGATACGCTCGCGAATCATCGTGTCTCTCAAAATCAGGAAAGAAGCAGCATAGCGCGAAGATTCCGGTTTTAACAGATTGACGGTGCGCGGCCGGGTCACTAGCGCACGGCCCTTAACGACATCGCCAGAAACTCTAAGAAGGAGTGCCCGCCAAATGGCTGACACCAACGCCAGTGCTGCGCCAAAAGGAGCGACGGGCGTATTGGTTTTGGCGTCCGGCGAAGTGATCTGGGGCCGGGGCTTTGGCGCACAAGGCCATAAGGTCGGCGAAGTCTGCTTCAACACGGCGATGACCGGATATCAGGAGATCATGACCGATCCCTCCTATGCCGGGCAGATTATCAATTTCACCTTCCCGCATATCGGCAATGTCGGCACGAATCCTGAAGATGTGGAGGCGATCAACCCGCATGCGTTGGGCGCGATCGTGCGGCAGGACGTGACGGACCCGTCCAATTTCCGCTCTACCCAGCATTTCGATGCGTGGATGAAGGCGAACGGGCGGATCGGGCTTTCGGGCGTCGATACCCGGGCGCTGACTCGCAAGATCAGGCTGGCCGGCGCGCCCAACGGCGTGATCGCGCATTCGGCTTCAGGCAAGTTCAACATTGCGGCGTTGCTGGCCGAGGCGCGAGGCTGGCCGGGGCTGGAGGGGATGGACCTCGCCAAGGACGTGACGACGCTGCAAAGCTATGGCTGGGATGACGGGCTGTGGACATTGGGTGAAGGTTACAAAAGTGAGACGGGAGCGCGAAAGCAAAAAAAGATCGTCGCAATAGATTATGGTATCAAGCACAATATCTTGCGGAATTTAATTGATGTGGGGTGTGAAGTCTCGGTCGTCCCCGCGACCGCCAGCTTCGAAGACATCATGACACACCAGCCCGACGGCCTGTTCCTCTCGAACGGCCCCGGCGATCCCGCTGCGACTGGCATCTATGCCGTGCCGGTGATCCGCCAATGGCTCGAAACCGGCAAGCCGCTGTTCGGCATCTGCCTCGGCCACCAGATGCTCGGCCTCGCGGTGGGCGCGAAGACGGTCAAGATGCATCAGGGCCACCGCGGCGCGAACCATCCGGTCAAACGCCTGAGCGACGGCGCGGTCGAGATCACCAGCATGAACCACGGCTTCGCGGTCGACGCCGACACGCTCCCCGCCAACGCCCGCGCGACCCACACCAGCCTGTTCGACGGCTCCAACTGCGGGTTTGAGCTGACCGACAAGCCGGCGTTCAGTGTTCAGTATCATCCGGAGGCCTCGCCGGGGCCGCAAGACAGCTACTACCTGTTCGAGCGGTTTGTGGGGATGATGGGATGAGCACCTATACTGAATTCGAAGCTCAGTTTTTGGTTGCTGCTTATCTGGTGACTGAAGACACTGGGAAGGCCATTGTAAA